>JANOBN010000531.1:0-1801 GCA_031411675.1 Bacteroidota bacterium
TCGCAGGCTCTAATTCGATTTTTGCGGGCGATAAATTACTTACCACTCCAAATCCGGATGTCAACGAAGACATGAAAATGTTTGAAATGTTGGGCTTGATTCCGCAAAAACCTTTCGTAAAAGTGGCACAACCCGAAACCGTAGAAGCTGAAGATTCGCAATACCAATCGCTTGGCGAAAAACCAAGATGGACACGCCCTGAACATACAATAGAGCGAAATTTAGAAGCTTCCGTAAAGGGAAAATAACGGTTTCATTTCAATATACTATTTTGGCTTCACCATCACTCAGTCTTTTAGAAGTAGTACAAAAGTTAGAATATTACTGTTCGTACCAAGAACGTTGCCATGCTGAGGTAAACGAAAAACTAAAGGGATTTTTAATCTCCAGTGATGATAAGGACAAAATTATCGTTCATCTTATTCATGAAAACTTTCTCAATGAAGAGCGATTTGCATCGGTATTTTCGATTAGTAAATTCCGTCAAAAAAAGTGGGGAACAATTCGCATAAAAAACGAACTTAAAGCACGTAAGATTTCCGATTATTTAATTACAAAAAGTTTAAAGGAGATTCCCGCAGAAGAGTATGAAGTTACTTTTCAAACTTTAGCCGAAAAACATTGGGAAACAATTACTGAGAAAATTGCCATAAAAAAACGCAAGAAATTTTGTGATTATTTACTCCGAAAAGGTTGGGAAAGTAATTGGGTGTATGAAAAAGTAAAGCAATTGGAACATCAATAATCTTTCGAAAGGAGAATGCTTACGGCATTTCCTCCAAAACCAACGGCATTGATTAGTACTTTTTTAATTTCATTTCTTGGTTTTTGTTTTGCTGCAAAAGGTACTTCAATAAATTGATTGTGCTGCATCATTAAAATTGCCAATTCGATACTCAACATTCCGGAGGCACCAAAAGTGTGACCGATTTTCCATTTGTTGGTCGTAAGCATTGGATGGTTTTCTCCAAACATTTTCATGATTGCTTTGTATTCTGATGTATCACCTTTTAAAGTACCTGGCGCATGCATTACAATGGCGTCTATATCATTAGGATTGGTATTTTGTAATGCCATTTTCATCGACTTTTGAAAACAAATTGCTTCTTCAGAAATGGAAATATTGTGCTCAATATCATCTGTTGCATATCCAATTCCTTCAATGTAGCCCATCGCATTTTCATGTTCACCTAATTCCAAACAAGCTACTGCAGCTCCCTCTCCTAAAACCATAGAATTTTTGGTTTTTTGTAAATCGAATGCTTTGCATGGAAACGGCGTATTTTCTTTCGAATAAATTTTTAATGCTTGCATTTGAGCAATCGTAAAAGCAGTCAACGGAGCCTCGCTTCCACCTACTAAAAATTTCGTTGCCATTCCCGATTGTAGCCAGGCTACAGCGTTCAAAATTGCATGCAAAGCGGTAGAGCAAGTAATCGAATGCGATATTTCGGGGCCGTTGTTTTTTAAATCGTGTGCTACCCATGAAGATATATTTCCTAAAGTAGTTGTTGGAGAAGTTAAGGTAGCTGTTTTGCCTGTTTCCAGAAATTCTTGATGGTGTTTTTCAAACAATTGCGTGGCACCTCGAGAGGAGCCAATATTGATTCCGAAATCGTCACCTTCTTTCCAACCTACGTTCTTGATGGCTTGCCGTGAAACCAATATGGCCAGCAAAACCGTTTCGTCTAAGGCTTTATATTTGATAGCTGATTTTCGTATTTGCTCTATTTCCTTTCTTATTTCAGAAGGAATCGTAGCCACAAATTGACTCTGACCATTGAAATTTTTTTTTGAAATT
>JANOBN010000532.1:0-3346 GCA_031411675.1 Bacteroidota bacterium
TGATGCAGATAAAATAAACTATAGTAAATACTATGATTTAATAATGCCCCGGCTGAATCATGGAGGATATATTCTTGCTGATAATGTTTTATGGAGCGGTAATGTCTTAAAGCCCTTTGCAGATCAGGATGAAGATACCAAAGCATTAATTGAATTTAACAGAAAGATTACTAATGATGTTACAGTAGAAAATGTATTGTTGCCCATAAGGGATGGAATTATGTTAATACGAAAAAAATAAAGTAATCTGAAACGGTTTCATTTCGAAAAAGACAAAATGAAAACCTGTTAATAATTTCAACAAACAACTATAAAAAAATTGAAGGATAACATCATTTCTAAAAAAAAGCCAATATATCCGGTAAGGGAAGAACTATTGAAATACCTGAAGTATTATGGTCGTACTGCAGTTTGTCATATTCAGTATTCTGATCTTATTCATTTCAGAAATTCTTTTCCGGTGTTTGATCGTTTTGGTAAAGATACTTTATGGGAAAGCGTGAGTTATTCACAGGAAGAAATGGCCCAATTCAATAAAGGATTAACAGGTATGTATGCGTTGCTGAAAACCGGTGGCGACACAACAGTAATGGAACATCTCTATGTAGAAAGGGTTGACTATTGTACTTTCGGGAATTCAAAACCATTTCGTGTAAAAATTGTAAATAATTATAACGACAATTTCGATTATTTTTACATCAAGCAAGCGGATGCCAGTCGTATTTACGGGCTTGAACTTGAACATATATTATCACCAAACCGAATTGGTTATTTTGTAGATGGATCAACTCTTGTAGAAGAGCACATAGCAGGTATACCCGGCGATATGTTTATTAAAACATACCTTGGAAGAAAAGAAATGAATCCAATTCGTCTGGCTAAAGAGTTTGTCAAATTTAATGAACGTTGTTTTATAAGATTACTAGGTGATATGCGATCCTATAATTATGTGATAGATATTACTCCCGATTTTGAAGATGTTCACTATCGAATCAGGGCAATTGATTTTGATCAACAAAGTTGCGAAGGCAGAAGAAGTTTATATATGCCGCAATATTTTAAGGAGAATAACCCAATTGTCGATTTGTGCATCAAACACATGACACCAATAACCGTACATCAGTATCAGGTGGAAGAAAGAACGCTGATTGCAAGAAGAATCGGCGCAGCAAAACACATGATCCGTGAATTGTTAGAAACAATGCGGCATGACCCCATATCTACCTTTGAGAATGTACTGCAGCTAAAGACGGAACTTTCAGAATACTATAAGGCTGATGTATTTTTAAGATGCAAGACCATGGGCGACATAGTTAAAACAAGCCTGAAAGAAATGATCCGAAGGAACAAGCATCATATCTGATCAATTATAGCTTTAGTTTAAATAGTTATTTTTCAATTACTTATGATGAATTTTAACACTTAGAATGGCAAATTTGGCAACAGGATATGTCTTAAAAAATTTGCAGCGACGTGCAGATTTAATGCAGATAATTACGTATACTTGCATTACAAAACCCTTAAATTCAAATAATTCATGACGACTACACTAAAAAAAGTTCTTCTGACGCTGGTTACATGCCTGTCAGTTTCCTTTGTATTTGCACAGGATAATCGTGCAAGTAATGAAGAAATAAGCAAAATTAAGGCTACACAAATAACTGCAGATCTAAAAGCGAAACTTAGTCTTGAAAAAGAGCAGGAGCAAAAAGTAATGGAGTTAATGACCATAGTGGAACTAAAAAGAATCGGGTCTTCAGATTTGGAATCAAAAGTTGATCAACAATTAGTAGAGGAGATGAATAAAATTCTTTCACCAAGTCAGATGCAGGTTTGGCTTCGCATGCAGGCTGCTGCTAAACCTAGTGGTGAAGAACCAATTAAAGTAATTGAAGAAAACAAAAACTAAACAAATAATTCTTTTAAAAAACCGGCGATAAAAGCGTCGGTTTTTTTTGCCTAATTGCTATCAGGAAACATGGTTTATTCTTAACAGAATTATTAAAAAATATATTAAACCGTAACTTGCTTTTGTTTCCCTTTTCCGACCCTGATAATATCCATTAGGGCTGCATTCATCAATAAAAGAGAGAATCCATAGAAAATATCCTCAAAGGGTATTGTTCCCATTCTGATTCCCAGGTTTTCCGCATCATTATACCATACCACTTCACCTTCTATTCCGGTACCGGTTAATATTCCATTGACAATAAAAAATGGAATCAGAATTATCAAATACATGAGATAAAAATGACTTAACAGAGGTTTATTATACAACCATACAATAAACAAGGTAACAGATGCTGTTAAAAAAGCATAAAGCGTATAGGCTTTGCTATGAAATAGAATAGCAGCAATAAAAAGAATCATGCAAAGAACTAATGTACCGCTATTGAGTATAATTTCCCTTAAATGAAAATCCTTTAAAGTAGTTTTTAGCACATGAAGGGTAAATAAACTTGAGAAAGGAATACAGATAAAAAATAGAATTTCTTCAACTGGTAAAGAAAAAAAGTAAATACCACAAACATAGGCCGGATTAAACCCCCATATTTTAAGATTTGTAAAAATACTATCCCAGAAAATAAAAAATGCAGCAACCGGAAGGTTTGAAACAAAGAAATAAAACCATTCCCTGTTAAAATTTATCTTCTTATGAAAACTGTATAAAACAGGCAAAGCTACTGATGCTAAATTGATCAGTAAATAAAGATATATATTACTTCCTGGATGCAAACTCTTTGAAATAACTGATTGGAACCCACAACATGCCGAAACATTCACCATGTTCTTTGGTCAGGTGCTTGTGATGTACCTTGTGCGCTTTGCGAATAGCCCGAAGGTAGGTGTTATTCGCTCTGCGGAATATTTTTATACGCTGATGAATAAATATATCATGAACAAAGAAATAGGCCAATCCATACAATGCAATTCCTGAAGCTATATATAAAGCCCATGGTGCATCCATAAAATGCCAATACCCAAAAAGAAACATAGAAGGTATTGCAAATATCAAAAAGAAGGAGTCGTTTCTTTCAACAATACCATGATTCTCCGTCTTTACATGATGATCTTCATGTAAAGACCAAAGAAGACCATGCATTATATATTTGTGAGTAAACCATGCCACTCCTTCCATTCCAAAAAAAGTAATAATAATTATTAAGGCTGCCATTTTTTTAGATTTATTATGTCAAAATGTTATTATTAATCTTTAAAATTAAATAACAAATATCGTTTCTATCAAACCACTAATTGATCCCACAAAGTTACCTATACCATTTTAATTGACACACTATTCTTTAACAAATTTAACTCTTCTGAAGAAAGGACGCGCATCTACTAT
>JANOBN010000533.1:0-1511 GCA_031411675.1 Bacteroidota bacterium
AAGGGGTACGAACCCTAAATATTACTGATAAAACAGGGTTATTAATTGCCATTAAATCGGTGCTTGACGGTGATGATTTGATGATTATTAATAAATCCGGTATAACTATACGTATGCCGGTTGCTGATTTACGCGTTATGGGAAGAGCAACACAGGGTGTTCGTCTTATCAGACTTTCCGATGATGATGAAATTGCTTCTGTTGCAAAAGTGGAGGAAGTTCTCAGCCCAATGGAGGAAGGAATTATTCCAATTGATTCTGCAGACAACCTTCTAAACACGGAAGAAAACGGTTTAGGTGATGATCAAGATGTTAATCCATCAAAAGAAGAAAATCCAGACGAAAATTAAACTCAAATTATTTTATCAATGAGAAAAATAACCGTAATAATTGTAGCACTGTTTATTTCACAAATATCAGTAGCTCAAAAAGTCGCCCTTCAAACCGCCATAAACTGGTTTAACTACAATGATCTGGATAAAGCAAAGGAGTCCATAGATCAGGCTACCAAGAATGAAACAACAGGAACAATGCCGAAAACATGGTATTACCGGGGACAAATTTATCATGCAATTTTTGAATCCACCAAAGAGCAATTCAAAGTGTTAAAACCTGGTTCTTTAGATGAAGCATATCAGGCTTATGAAAAAACACTGGAGTTAGATAGCCGAGGAGAATACAAGGATGATCTAATGAAACGTCTTAGTGTAGTTGCCTCACAAATGCAAAATCAGGGCGTGGATCATTATCGTGAAAAGGATTATAAGGGTGCTTTAAGTAATTTTGAGAAATCATTGAAAATCACTGAAAAACATCTTGGAATCGTAGATACACTAGCCATATATAATTCTGCGCTCGCCGCTGATAAAGCAAGTGAATATCCTAAAGCACAGCAGTACTACAGCAAACTGATTGAAATTAATTACGGAGGCGCAAAAACTTTTGGACTATTAAGTAATCTTCAAATGATGCAAAAGGATACGACTGCAGCATTGCAAACATTAAAAAATGCACGACAAAAGTATCCGTCGGATCCAGATTTGTCCATCACAGAGTTGAATATATATCTGAGCAGTGGAAGAGATAAAGAAGCTGCAACACAAATTGAGTCGGCCATCGTGAATGACCCTAAGAATGCGAACCTTTATTTTGCAAAAGGTGTTCTTAATGATAAACTGGGTAAAACTGATGTAGCTATTGAAGCCTATAAAAAAGCAATTGAAATTAAGCCTGAACATTTTGATGCCAATTACAATCTGGGGGCAATGTTATTTAATGATGGTGCAGAAATGATCAATAAAGCAAATGCTTTGCCACCAAGTAAGCAGAAAGAATACGATGCAACTAAAGCAAAAGCTGATGCCCGGTTTAAAGATGCCAAACCATATTTTGAGGCAGCCTATAAAATAAATCCGAAGGATATGCCAACAATGCAAAGCTTGAGACAGGTGTATACCAGATTAAATGAATTGGAGAAAGCTTCAGAGATAAAGAAGGCAATGGATGCCAAT
>JANOBN010000534.1:0-30027 GCA_031411675.1 Bacteroidota bacterium
AACTCACTTTTAATACGAATGTTCCATCATCAACATCGGTAACCGTACCCATTACAGCAGGTGTTGTAGTAATTGGTGCAACGGAAGAAATGCAACAGTCATTTAGTGTCTATCCTTTACCATTCGATGATTGTTTTACCATTAAAACAGCAATGAACCTTTCCGGTGCCGAGATTAAACTTATTTCACCGGACGGGAAAAATATTCAGTATATAAGTAATAGTGGTCAATTATGCCTTACAGAAAATGAACTGCAGGATGGATTTTACATCCTGATGATTACGAATCAGCAGGGAATGACTTACAGGCAGAAGCTCGTGAAAGCGAGTCGTTAAGTTTTTGGGTTAAAAAACAAAATGAAACAACGGACGAGTAAACGTCTGCGTATGCTTATTTTGCTGTCGGCTTTTTCACTAAAGCTGATGGCCCAGACTCCTGCAACCTGTTTTGAAATAGAAAGTATTCTGGTTGCTGCATGCGGAAGTCCGGAAGGGGAGAATGAAATGGTACGTTTTATTGTAGGTCCTAATACACTTAACGTTGTTGATTTAAGTGTGAGCTGGCCCAATGGAGGAAATCCGTATTTAGGCATTTGCGAAAATGCAGCAACGGCAGCAAAAGTGGCGGCTATAAATGCTACTATAGTTTCCTGTGGATTAATTCTGGAGCCACCTGTAGGCGATCTGCCTCCCGGTGCAAAAGTTATTTTAGCAACCAGTACCAACGTAAGTGTTGTAGCTAATTCTTTTGCCAGTCTTTCCGACACCATATATATGATTTTTCAATGTGCAGGCAACGTAACCGGCCATTTTAAAAATTACGGCCCTCCTTCAACAGGATCCAGAACATTGCAGATGAATTTTGGTCCGGGCTGTTCCGATGTAGTTACCTATTTCCCTAATCAACTGGTTACACAAAATGGAACACAAGGTGATCAGGTGGGGGCTTACGTTAATTTTTCTGCAAGCGGCGGTGCAAGCTATGGTAATGATGGTTGCCAGGCAATAATTCAAGTGCCCAACATACAGGCACAAGCCGGTCAGACAATTGTTTGTCCGGGCGACACCATCTCTGTAAGTGCAAACCTGCAGAACTTTTCTTTGTCCAATTCTTTATGGAGTGGAGGAAGTGGATCTTTTATAAATCCAAATTCATTAGCAACACAATATATAGTAGGACCTGCTGATGTGGGAGATTTCCCTTTATATATAACTGCTACCGGAAATTGTGGAGCTTTTATTAGTGATACTATCACGCTTACATTAAACGGAGGCATCATTGCATCCCTGCAAGCTGATCCTTTACCACCTTATTGTAAAGGAGATGTAGTGAAGCTCATTGCAGCAGGAGGAGATCAATATCAATGGTCGAATGGTGCAACAGCAGCTAACATTGAAGTGTCAGAAAACGGGACTTACATAGTCACCGTTTCCAATGCTTGTTTTTCACAGATTGATTCAATGGCCATTACATTTAGTGAAGTGAATGCGAACTTTATTGCAACACCCAAATCTGGGTTGGCACCATTACCGGTAACATTCAGTGACGAAAGCAGCAACAATGCAACAAGCTGGAACTGGGATTTTGGAGATGGCTTTATTTCTACCGATCAAAATACCACCCATATATATAATACTGCAGGTTTATTTCCTGTAACATTAAAAGTAACCAATTTGGAGGGATGTATTTCTTATGCTTATAGTGAAATAACAGTAACAGGCGATACCATAACATTTATCCCGAATGCATTTTCTCCCAATGCCGATACAAAAAACGAAATGTTTATACCGGTTGGTGCCAATGTATTCAACACATCGGGTATCATCTATAATCGTTGGGGTGGCATTGTAACCCGCTGGGAGAATTCAGAAGGATGGAATGGAACCGATGAAAAGGGCAAAAAGGCTGAAGAGGGAATTTATATTTATGATGTTCGCTCCACTTATGTGTGGGGTAAAACAAAACGTTATACAGGATGGGTGATGCTGGTGAGGTAGTTTTTGTTAATTCACAAAAGCATGAATATATAAGCATTTTGAATACTTTTACACCCTTGGTCCCGTAGTTCAACGGATACCCGCCCGAACGTACTTTCCGGTGGGGGCGGGGAATAGAAGTTTCCTGAACTTTGAATAGTTTTACATAATGGTCCCGTAGTTCAACGGATAGAATAGAAGTTTCCTAAACTTTTGATGGCAGTTCGATTCTGCCCGGGACTACACGAAAATAATGATGGGTTTGTAAGCAAGAGGTGTTACAAATTCTTTTTACCCGAGAGCTGGCGCGTAGTTGTACCGCGTGACTTTTAAAAATCTACAATAGCAACCAAACTATCTAATACAGTTACACTGCATGAGTAAAAATTACAGTGTTGCTGCTTAGTGTAGGGTAATAGAAAAATACTTAGACTTTGGGATCAAGATCATTCTAATAAGCATTCTGGCCATCACTGAAGTTAATCAGAATCCCTTACTTTTGCACCATTCTTCCTTTTTTAACTTTTATTTAGGATAGATAGCAGGGGAAAAATGTAATTCTAATTTAGTTCAGCAATGAAGCTATTATCAGGCATATTTAATAAATACCAAAACAGCCGTATCGGATTTCTGGTGCTGGTGGTTTATCTTTTATTGGTATTGTCACTTATAACAAGGGTTGCATTGTTGATTATTTCTTTTCCCAATATTGATTTTGGCATTCTTTCTTTGCCGTATATTTTTTGTATCGGTCTGTTTTATGATTTGGTTAATGCTTCTTATTTTATCATTCCTTTAGTGGTTTATTTATGGTTGATTCCGCAGTTTATTTATAAAAGAAATTGGCATAAGTATGTTTTAATGGTGCTGTTTTTTAGTGTTACTGTTATCCTTACACTTAATGCTGTATCGGAATGGTTTTTCTGGGATGAATTCAGCACCCGGTTTAATTTTATAGCTGTTGATTATCTCATATACACTACAGAAGTTATTGGTAACATTCGTCAGTCTTATCCAATTGAATGGATTCTGGCAATTTTACTAATGGTATGTATTGCTATTACCCTTTATTTTAAGTCATACATTTTTAAAGCTGCAGAAGCAACAGAAAGATTTGGAAAAAGATCGGTAAAAACTTTAGTGCTGCTGCTAATGCCGTTGATTTTTTATTTTACTGTTAAAACAAACCTTCATGCATTAAGCAATAATCGCTATGCCAATGATCTTGCCGGAAATGGTATGTATGAGTTGTTTGCCGCTTTCTTTAATAATACATTAGATTATACTCAGTTTTATGCAACGGAAGATAATGATGCAGCCTTCCGGAAAGTACGTTCACTGTTAGCAGAAAATGGCGGAACATTTCTATCTGATGATCTTACCAATCTCTCCCGTAAAATTCAATCAGACAGTGCAGAGAGACAGTTGAATGTGGTAATGATTTCAGTAGAAAGCCTGAGTGCTGAATATCTGGGCGTTTATGGTAATACACAAAATATTACTCCATTCCTCGATTCTCTTGCGCAGCAAAGTTTATTCTTCACTAATCTATATGCAACAGGAACAAGAACGGTAAGAGGTCTGGAAGCATTATCTCTTTGTATTCCTCCAACACCCGGACAATCAATAGTTCGTCGTCCTGATAATGAACAGTTATTTTCATTAGGCAATATATTTACTTCAAAAGGATATGAAAGCCGATTTATTTATGGCGGTTATGGTTACTTTGATAATATGGGGTACTTTTTTGCCAATAACAACTACACCGTTTGTGACCGAGATATGATTAATGATAAAGACATTCATTATGAAAATATATGGGGTGTTGCTGATGAAGATTTATTTGATCTTTCCATTCAGCAAATCGAAAGTTCTGTTTCCAGAGGGAAGCATTTTTTCAATCATATTATGACAACTACCAATCACCGCCCTTTTACTTATCCTGGAGGAAGAATTGATATTCCATCAGGAAAAAGCAGAGAAGGTGCAGTGAAATACACCGACTATGCTATAGGACGTTTTATAAAAACCTGTGCAACAAAACCGTGGTTTAATTCTACCATCTTTATTATTGTTGCCGATCATTGTGCTTCCAGTGCAGGGAAAACTGATTTGCCATTTAACAAATACCAGATTCCGCTTCTGATTTATTCACCAGAAAATATTCCTGCAGCAAAGATGGAACGCATGATGAGTCAGATTGATATTGGTCCCACGTTATTAGGGTTGTTGAATTTCAGTTACACCAGTAAGTTTTTTGGCTATGATATGTTTAAAGTAAAACCCGGACAGGAAAGAGCATTCATCAGCACCTATCAAAATTTGGGTTATATCAAGAATGACCAATTAGTAGTCTTATCTCCACAGCAAAAAAAGGAACAGTTTATAATGGATTTTAAGAATAAGTCGCAGTCACTGGGGCCACTGGATCAAAAATTAGCAGAAGAAGCCATAGCATGGTATCAGGTGTCGAGTTATGTTTTTGAAAAGGGGCTGATGAAGAAATAGCTGCCATCTTCCTATAGTAAAATTACCCCATTACTCTCTGATAAAATGGCTAAGTGGGCATCGCTTTTACAAAGATAGTTGAACTTTTTCTTGCTTAATAAAATGTATTTGGTACATTTGAAATAGTATTTTTTATCAACCCTCCTAAATTTCGACCATGAAACCACTTCTTTTTACATTCTGCATTGCCATTTTTTGCAATTCATTGGCACTTGCCCAAAAATCTGCGCCTATTGATTCCGGTGGCGGACATTTTGTTCAAGGTCCGATGGATGATCTTTCGCCGGTAATGAGAGCTTCTATTCAACAATCGCTGGAGCGTGCTGTTGATTCATTAAAACTGCAGAAGAATGGTAATAACCAATCGCTGTTTACTGTATCGTTCAATTGGCCAATACGGCTGGCTGCAGGTGTAACAGACTCCGGCTTTTATGGCATCTCTAACTACATTGATAGAAATCCTGCCTTCCCGAATCAGATTCAGGATTATAATTGCGGCACACGCAGCTATGATCTTTCCTCAGGCTACAATCATGCAGGAACAGATATTTTTACCTATCCTTTTCCATGGTATAAAATGGATAATAATCAGGTGGAAATTATTGCAGCCGCCCCCGGAACTATCATCGCTAAAGCTGATGGAAACTTTGACAGAAGTTGCGGATTTAATAGTAACCCATGGAATGCAGTATATATACAACACAGTGATGGTACTGTTGCATGGTATGGACATATGAAGAGTGGTTCTGTTACATCAAAAGCAGTTGGTCAAACCGTTGTGTCGGGTGAGTACCTTGGTGTTGTGGGAAGCTCGGGCAGCTCTACAGGTCCTCATTTACATTTTGAAGTGCATGATAACCTTGGAAACATTCTAGATCCATGGAATGGTCCGTGTAATGCTGCAGCATCTTTATGGGCCAATCAACAACCTTATTACAACAGCACACTTAATAAAATTATGACTTGTTCAGCGCCTCCTGTAGAACCTGCATGTCCGGGTCAGGAGACATCGAATCAGGCAATTGGTTTTTGTCCGGGTGCAACCTTTTATGCATATGCATCTTATCGCGATCAACAGCCTGGACAAGTAGTAACGCATAAACTCATTCAGCCAAATGGTGTAAACTGGCAACAATGGACACAAACATTTACCACATATTATTCAGCATCGTGGTGGTATTACACCTGGATTCTTCCATCATCGCCTCTTACAGGAACCTGGAAATATCAGATTACCTATCTCGGAAAAATTTACGAGTACAGTTTTAGTGTAAATACCTCTGCTGCTGCCACTGTTGTAGTTACAGCAAATCCATCCGGTGCAATTTGCAATGGTACTAATGTAACTTTCACCGCTGCACCAACAAATGGAGGAACAACACCAACTTATCAATGGTTATACAATAATGGTAATGTTGGCACAAACAGTGCAACATATTCCAGCAGTACTCTGGCAAATTCCAGCACGGTAAAATGTGTAATGACAAGTAACAGAGCTTGCACAACAGGAAGTCCCGCAACATCAAATACTATTACAATGGCAGTTGTTACTCCATCTCCTGTTAGCGTAAATGTACTTGCAAGTCCTTCCGGGGCAATATGTAATGGCACCAATGTAACCTTTACGGCAACTCCAACCAATGGCGGCGTTACACCGGCATATCAGTGGTTATATAACAATGCAAATGTTGGCACTAACAGTCCGACATATTCCAGTAACACACTTGCTCATTCCAGCCAGGTGAAATGTGTAATGACAAGTAACAAATTTTGTATATCAGGCAATCCTGCAACATCAAATATTGTAACCATGGCAGTTGCAAATAATGTTACCGCGGGTGTTAGTATTATTGCTAACCCTGCTTCTCCAATCTGTTCCGGTACCTCGGTTTCATTTACAGCAACGCCAACTAATGGTGGAGTAACACCTGCTTATCAATGGAAAAAAAATGGAAGTAATGTAGGGACTAACAATGCGTCATTTACATCCGGACCACTAATAAATAACGATCAGATTACCTGCACAATGACCAGTAATGGATTATGTGTGGTAGGCAATCCTGCAAATTCTAATATTGTAAGTATTAGCGCATCATATTGCAGCGTTACAGTTAATATCAGAGCTTTTATTGAGGGATTATATATACAGGGAATGGATTCTATGATTGCAGCACTCGATCCTGTTAATCTTCCAACAGTTAGTGATTCAATAACCGTTTCTTTGGCTGACTCTGCAACACATATAATTGCTTCAACCGACAAAAAGGTTTTAAATACCAATGGTTATGGCACATTTAACTTCACAGGATTATTACCTCAACATAAATATTATTTAATTTTTCGTTATCGAAACGGGGTTGAAATATGGAGCAAAATTCCCTATTTGTATAATGCAGCAAGCATGAGCCTTGACTTTACCAGCCCTTAACGGGGAACATTGATAAACCGGTTTTAAATAGTTCATTAGTTGATTAGACTTGCATAGCTGAATTTAGTTGTAGTGCTCCATTTTTTTATCTGAACTTTTCTTATCATCTTTCCCTGCCAATTCTACCGCTTATGGAAGTCCTTTATATTCTCATTGTTGCAGCCCTTCTGGTGTGGATGCGCAACTCTGTTTTCAATGAGGTTCGTAAGATACGCCTCGATCTTTTTAAGATTCAGGAGATGTTGTATAAGCAACAGGAACAAACAGAAAGACCACCTGTTGCAGCACAGAAAGAAGCACCTGTGCCACCGCATGCAAGCGTTAAAGAAGAGCCACAATCAGAAATTACAGAGGAGTATTTTGAAGAAACCGTTATAATAGAATCTGCTGCTCCGCCTCAGCCTTATTATTTCCCTCGTGAAGAAGAAAAACAAGAGAAGGAAAAGGTAGAGGAGCCGGTTTATTATTCCTTCAATGAACCGCAGCAAAGTAAAAAACCTAAATTATCTTTCTTCGATAAGCATCCCGATCTGGAGAAGTTCATAGGCGAAAATATTATCAATAAAATTGGTATCGGTATTCTCGTTTTAGGTATTGCCTTTTTTGTGAAATATGCAATTGATCAGAATTGGATTAATGAAATCGGTCGTACAAGTATTGGCGTTCTTGCAGGAGGTTTATTGATTGGCATTGCACATCGGATGCATCAATCATTTAAAGCTTTCAGCTCAGTGCTGATTGGTGGAGGACTGGCCGTTTTGTATTTTACTATTTCTATATCGTTTCATGAATATCAACTTTTCAGCCAAACAGCTGCATTTGTAATTATGGTGGTTATTACTGCATATGCTGTGCTCCTCTCCATTGCATACGACAGAAAAGAGCTGGCAATTCTCGCAATCATTGGAGGATTTAGCACACCGTTTATTTTGAGTACCGGCGAAGGAAATTATCAGATGTTGTTTACTTACCTCTTAATATTAAATACCGGAATGTTGGCTTTAGCATTTAAAAAGCAATGGACAGCAGTTACACTTACCTGTTACGTTTTCACTATTCTTATTTTCGGCGGATGGATTATCAGTGATTGTCTGCAATTTAAAAATCATGTGCAGATGCCGACATTATTATTTGGTACGTTATTTTACCTGATATTTTTTCTGATGAGTATTATCTACAATGTAAAAAATAATGTTCGTTTTCGTGTAGTGGAGATTAGTTTGTTGCTGAGTAATACATTTCTTTTTTATTCAGCAAGCATGGCACTGTTGTTCTATGGCGGTCATTCCGGCTGGCAGGGATTGTTTACCGTTACACTGGGCGTTATTAATTTTCTTTTTGCTTACTTTCTTTATAAAAGAAGCGATATTGATAAGAACCTCATCTTTCTGCTCATCGGTCTTGTACTCACCTTCATCAGTCTGGCAGCTCCTGTTCAGCTCGAAGGAAATTATATTACCATGTTTTGGGCTGTAGAAGCCGTATTATTACTTTGGTTTTCACAGAAGTCAGGCATTGAATTAATCCGAAATACATCACTCGTTATTTTTGGATTAATGTTTATTAGTCTGGCCATGGACTGGGTAAATCTTTACGGAGATTATTCAGAAGTAACAATGCTTGCAGTAGTATTGAATAAACCATTTATTACCGGTTTGATTTCATTGGCTGCAGTTTTTATGTATTTCAAATTACTTTCAGCGGAAACAATCACCCATTTTATGTGGCAAAAAATAGAGGTGAAGATGCTTAAACAGTTTACGCTGGTACTTATGGTAGTGTTAGGCTATCTTGTGCTGTTGCTGGAGTTAAACTATCAGATGAATAGTCGTGTTGGTTATGAGCAGGCATCTAATCTGGTGTTGGGTATATATAATTTTCTTTTTATTGCTTTAGGATGGATATTGGGACGCCATCATCTGTCAGCAAAAGCCTTGTATATATTCCCGATTGCAGTGTTGTTTTTTATGCTGATTTATATTGGTCGTTACAATGAAAGCATCATCACCCTAAGGAACGATTTTCTGAATCAACATCCTTTGGCAGGAATATTTTTTAAATTGCACTTTTTAATTTTTATGCTGGCTTTATTTGCAGTTAATATTTACTACAAAACCACAAGGGACTTAGCAGGAGAGGGAATAGCACGAGCCGCTAAATGGATCACTACATTGATGGCTGTTTATTTGTTAAGCGCCGAACTCGATCATATTGTTTTATGGGTATCATTTATAAAAGATATTGATATTTATACAATAATCCGGCAGATTCATAAAGCAGGTTATTCCGTTTTATGGGGATGTATTTCTTTCTTGCTCATTAGAGTAGGGATGAAGCAAAAAGACAGAGATGTGAGGATTATTGCATTGACATTATTTACCCTCACTATCTTAAAACTATTTATTTTTGATATTCAGGGGATTTCTGAAGGCGGAAAAATACTGGCATTTATATCACTGGGCATATTATTACTTATTGTATCATTTATGTATCAGCGTTTAAAAAAATTGATTTTAGAAGATGGGGTTAAAACATCCTTGGAAAATGATGAGAGGAAAGAAGAAGGTATATAATATAATTCTCTGTCTGTTTTTGTTTCAGGGATGGAATGCATTTGGGCAACAGTTCCGTTATGAATGTAAAATACCGAAAGTAGATTCTACTGCTTATTATCGTATTGCATTAGTTCCGGCTATAAATGCAAAGCTTCATGATGATGCTGGAGACCTACGTGTTTATGACGGCAAAAAAGAGATTCCTTATTTATTGAAGAGTGATGTTTCTTCCATTTCTCAGCAACAATTCATAAGTTATGAGATTGTTTCAAAGCAATACCTTAAAGATAGCCTTACTTTAATTGTTATAAAACGCTCAGATACTTCTACTCAACATCAATTAGTATTGGTAGTTAAAAAGGCGGATGTGCAAAAGGAAATAAGTATCAGCGGAAGTAATGATCAAGAGCAATGGTATGTGCTTAAAGATAAGCAAATGGTGATTCCTGTGAGTGAAGATGCAGCAACAACGTCCGATTTGCCGGTGAATCTTCCCGCTTCCGATTATCCATATTATAGGGTAGAAATCAACGACAAAGAGTCCGGACCGGTAAATGTAGAGCAAGCAGGTTATTATGCCACCACATTTCAATCAGCCGTTTTTCAGGAAATAAAAACTACACTTACTGTTTCTGATAGTGCAAAAACAAAATCCACCTGGCTTACAATAATTGCTGATGAGCCGGTAGCAATGGATCAGATTGTAGTTGATATTAAAAGTCCTGCTTTATTTAAACGTAATGTCCTTCTATACACTATCAGCAACAATAAACTAATGCAGGTTGGAATGACCGAATTTAAAACAGGAATTCCTTCTGTGATCCCGGTGCGTTTGAAGACAGCGAAATTGTATATTCAAATAATGAATGATGATAACCAGGCATTAAGTATTGGCGCGTTGCATTGCTATCAATATAAAAAATATGCAATAGCAAATCTGGAAAAAGATAAAGAATATGTTTTACGTTTTGGCGATTCATTACTTAATAACCCTGTGTATGATCTGGAATATTTCAGGTCTTCCATTACCGGAGCAATGCCTGTTATAAACCCTGGAGATATTGTGGAGAAAGTAAGTGCTTCTAATGAAAATCAAACTGCTTCCTTTTTCAGCAGTAAAAGAATATTATGGTTAGTAATAATTATTGTTATTGCTTTTCTGGCTTTTGTTACCCGGAAAATGATAAAGAATATGTAAGCTTCACTTGCAATTTATCTTACTGCTTTCCTTATTTCTGAACCGTATTTCACAATTGTTATTCCCACAATAGTAACCACAACTGCAACAATTGTTTTCCAGGTGATAGGTTCTTTAAGGATGATCCATCCTAATGTTATGGCAACAATAGGATTTACAAAGGTGTAGATAGAAACTAAGGTAGCAGGAAGTTTACTTAATGCATAACAGAAACTACTATAGCCGATAATAGAACCAAATACTATCAGGTAAGCAAAAGAAAACCAGGTTTCCGTTACTGCTTGAAATGGAATTTTTTCACCCATAACAAAACCTAATGTTGTGGTAATACTTCCGCAAATCAGCATCTGCAACCCTCCGCCAAAAACAGGATTAGTATGTACAGAATGTTTTTTCATGTAAACAGATCCATACGATCCCGACATAACAGCAAGAAACACTAAAATTATTCCGGTAACAAATGCAGGATGAATCAAGAATTGAATTTGGTCATAAAAAATAAAAAGCTGACCAATAAATCCAACGGTAAGTCCGATTAGTAATGTTTTACTTATCTTTTCTGACGGCAGCATGATTATGCTGAATATTACAATCCAGAATGGGAGTCCGCAGTTGATTATTGCTGCAACACCACTGGGCACCTCCCGCTCTGCAATACAGAGTAATAAATTTCCACCAATAGAAATGGCAATTCCGCTAATAATCAGATTACGAAGATCATTCCATTTTGGTATTTTATAGCCCCGTGAAAAATAAAAGGCACAAATAATAGCACCGGCAATTACAAACCGCATTCCGCTGAAAAGAAAAGGCGGGAATTCCTTCATGCCTACTCTGATAGCCAGATAAGTAGTGCCCCATATAATACAAATAGCACCTAAAGCAAGGTAAGGTTTAAGATTCATGAAGCTACAAATGTAACAGTATTCTGCCATTAATTATTTTGTAAAGTAATTTGTTAATCGTAAGAGTTTGAATATAAAATTTACAAAAAATAAAAATCATGTTAGAGCAATTAATTAAATTAGTTAAGGAACATGCCGGTGAAGCAATCATCAATAATCCTGCAGTTCCCAATGAGCATCATGAAGAAGCCATCAAGGCAACTGCAGGTGGTATTATGTAAAGTCTGAAGAAACAGGCCAGCGGAGGTAATCTGCAGGATATTATGGGTATGATTGCAGTAGGTGTGGATACAACTCCAGTAGCCGGAAAAGTTTCAGCTGATGTTACCTCACACTTGGCAGGTAAATTCGGACTGGATGCTTCTTCTGCCGGTAATATTGTAAAGTCATTGCTACTGGAGGTGATGAGTCAACTGTCAAAAAAAACCAATGTTCCAAACGATAGCACTTTTACTATGGATGGTATTCTTAGTTCAATCAGCTCCAAAGTCGGCGGGGATATTTTGAATGCTGTGAAGGGGATGTTTGGGAAATAACATTCTTTAAAATAATTATTCCCGTGCCCTCAGAATGAAAGTGATGAGGGCACTTGTTTTTTTACAATGGCTGCAGCCGTATACCATGCAGCCGCCGCACCAATGGTAAATACTGTTATAAATACATAAAGGAAATCGGGCAACTGCATTAACACAGGATAAGAATCAATTAAAAAATTCTCTGCATTCTCCAGCTTAATTATTCCAAAAGTTTGCTGCGCATAGCATACTAAAGCTCCCAGTAACAATCCTGCAACTGCTCCCGACAAAGAAATTAAAATCCCTTCAAGTAAAAAAATTCTTTTTATCATTGACATATCAGCACCCATGCTTAACAGTAAGGCAATATCTTTTTTCTTTTCAATAATGAGCATGGTTAAGGTTCCCACAATGCTGAATGTAGCAATCAATAAAATGAATCCCAGTATCATAAAAACAGCCAGCTTTTCAGAACGCAATATTTTATAAAGGAAGTCGTGTTGCTGATAACGGTCTTTAACACTGAATTTATTTCCGGTAATTGATTTAATCTGCTCAGTCAACTGCTCCATATCTGTTCCTTCTTTTGCAGCTATTTCAATGGAAGAAATATTTTTATCACGACCAATAATTTCTCTTGCCCACCTTATCGGGACCAAAACATATTTACTGTCAAAGTCTTGCTGAATGCCAAACACACCGGAAGCATAAATATTTCTTCCGTTAAATGCTTCGGAAGGATCGAGTGCTGTCTGGTAGTTAATATCATGACGCGGAATATAAACGCCGATAGCATGTAAAGGATCATCCAGCTGTAATGCAAGGCTATATGCTATCTGTCCGCCAACAATAGCAAAGTTGGTATCACCCTGTTGTAAAACTGCATCACCATCCAGAATTTTATCTTTAACACCTACACTATTTAAAAATCCTTCGCTTACACCTTTAATAGTTGCAATAAATTGCTTGTCGCGATAACGCAATAAAGCATGCTCTTCCAGCGATTCATTTACATACTTCACATCAGGCAATTGTTTAATCTTTGCAATTCCTGCGCTGTCAGGATCAAATGTTTTGCTGAAAACAGAAGTTATTTTTATATCAGGATCAAATGAATTGTATAATGATAAAACAAGATTGCCAAAGCCATTAAAAACACTTAACACAACAATAAGTCCCATAGTACCCACCATTACACCGATGAGTGATACCATGCTGATAATATTAACTGCCTGATGCGATTTTTTCGCAACCAGATATCGTCGTGCAATCTGAAAGGCCAGCAAGTGCGTAGTGGTTATTTCCAGGCTTTTACTATGAGTCCTGTTCCCGTAGGATGCTTCATCATGGTATCTGCCCAATTTAATATAAATGAAATCGGATAAGTGATGATGTAATAGAAAGGAAGAATGATAAAAAACAATTTACTTACACCCAGCATTAATATGGGATACTTCATAGATAATCTCCACGAAATTTTTCCAGGTGCACCGTACTGATAACGTGCTTCCACTTTTGAAAATCCGGAGCGCTTCAATTTGTCTTCAATATCTTTAATGTTATAACCATCTCTCACATGCTCTTCAATAAAAGAAGCTTCTTCGTCACCATGCACATCCGACCCACCCTGATCGCTTGGTGTAGAAATTAATAGCATTCCACCGGGCTTTAACGATGCTACAAAATTTCTAAAAACAAGTTCATCTTCCAGTATATGTTCCATTACATCAACTGAAATAACGAGATCATATTTATTGTCGGCTTTATATATGGTAAGATCATCTACCACAAATTTTACTCTGTTATTTCTTCCAATTGCAGTAAAAAAACGATTACAATCTGCCACTTGTTCTTCCTTCACATCAACAGCAAGTATATTACAAGCAGATAATTTACTGCTTAACCAGTAAGAGTGTTGACCGTAACCTGCACCTGCATCCAGTATTTCTGTTTTTGATGATGCATTGTTTAACCACCAGCGCAATTCTTTATGTACATGCCATGCACGAAGCAGCAGCAAGTCGAGCAGATTGTAAAATAATTTACGAAGAAATGGATTTTTATTGAATACGTTACCTAAGCTTCTTTTTATCGGATCGTACTGCATAAGTATTAAGTCAGTTTTTTTGGTCACCTGATTAAAGGTGCAATCAAATTTGGGTTGAATTATTAATTGGTTTCCTCAGGATCAGGAGGAGGAATCTGAATATTCTTAAAAACGCCTTCCATTTTCTCAACATAATCCAGCGAATCATCCAGAAAGAATTCCAGTCCGGGAATGATACGGGCCTGATTACGGATGCGGCTACCCAGGCTCTTACGGATTTCGGATGCATGAATACGTAACTGCTTTATCACCTGTTCCGGCTTTGGCGCCTTAAAGATGCTTACCCTCACCCTTGCCAGCGACAGATCAGGGGTAACCGATACGCCGGTAATGGTAACAAAATGATTTCCATACCAGTTCTTGCCTTCCAGAGTGAAAATCTCTCCCAACTCCTTTTGGATCAGCTTGCCATATTTCAGGGTTCTTGTAGTGTCCATAGGCGCAAAGGTAATAGATTATTCAGCGTGAGGGGGTCGCGTTTTATGCCTTGATGATTTCAATCTATCTTTGCCGCCGTGAAAAACTATTTCAGGCTGCTTGCCTATGTGAAGCCTTACTTGCCGCAAGCCTCTTTAAGTGTGGTGTTTAACATTTTTTCTGTGGTGTTTTCCCTCTTTTCGCTTACGATGATTGTACCGTTCCTGAATGTACTTTTTGCACAGGAACAGTATTATCAACCAACTGAACTTACTTTTTCAGTAAAGTCATTGCTGGATAATTTCAACTATTATCTGAGTGAATATGTAAAGCAGGAAGGACAAATGCAGGCGCTGATGATGATCTGTTTGTTTGTGGTAGTGGTATTTTTTCTGAAGAACCTGACCCGCTACCTGGGATTATATTTTATAGCTCCGGTTCGTTTCGGAGTAGTGAAGGATATCCGAACCCGTTTGTATGATAAAATTTTGAGTTTACCTATCGGTTATTTTACGGAGGAAAGAAAGGGTGATATCATTTCCCGCATGACAAATGATGTTCATGAAATTGAATGGAGTGTAATGAGTTCTCTGGAAGCCACCTTTCGTGAACCCATAAATATGATTTTGTTTTTGCTTACTTTATTAACGATGAGTCCGCAGTTAACCTTATTTGTTTTTGTGCTATTGCCAATTGCCGGTTTTATTATAGCACGAATTGGAAAGGGGTTACGCAAGAAATCCACACAGCAACAGGAGAAGATGGGGCAATTGCTAAGCAGCATTGAAGAAACGTTAAGCGGACTACGTATTATTCATGCATTTACTGCAGAGTCATTTCAAAGAAGGAAATTTGACGTGTTGAATAAAGAACATAACAGGCTAATGAATCGCATCGGTCGCCGTGGTGATCTTTCTTCTCCCATGAGTGAATTTTTAGGAGCTGCAGTTATGGCTGTTGTAATGTATTTCGGAGGTAAACTGGTGTTGTCGCCCGACAAGCAACTTACACCATCAGAATTCATTGCTTACATTGCTATTTTCAGTCAGATTATTGCACCAGCAAAAGCATTTACAACAGCATATTATAATATTCAAAAGGGACTTTCCTCAAAAGAACGTATTGATAAAATATTGGATGCAGAAGTGCTTATTAAAGAGGCTGCATCTCCTGTTGTAATAAATGACTTTGTTAAAAAAATTGAGTATCGTGATTTGTCTTTTGCCTATAGAAAGGGAGAGTCGGGATATGTATTGAATAACATCAATCTTTCAGTGGTAAAGGGATCAACAGTAGCATTAGTAGGGCAGTCGGGTTCCGGTAAAACAACGATGGCTGATTTGTTGCCCCGGTTTTATGATCCGTCAGCAGGAGGTATATATATTGATGATATTAATATCAGAGATTTGAAAATTTCTGATTTGAGGAAGCTTATGGGAGTGGTTAATCAGGAAAGTATTCTCTTTAATGATACGGTGTTTAATAACATTGCTTTTGGTATGGATGATGTGAAGCTGGAAGATGTGATGCATGCTGCAAAAATTGCCAATGCTCATGATTTTATTATGGATATGCCGGAACAATATCAAACAAATATCGGCGATCGCGGAGGCAAGTTAAGTGGCGGACAGCGTCAGCGTTTAAGTATTGCACGTGCAGTGCTTAAGAATCCCCCTATTTTAATCCTTGACGAAGCTACATCAGCACTGGATACAGAGTCAGAACGACTGGTACAGGATGCCTTAAATGCCTTAATGAAAAACAGAACATCCATTGTTATTGCGCATCGTCTTTCTACCATTCTTTCAGCAAATGAAATTATTGTGTTGCAAAAAGGAGAGATTGTGGAACGCGGAACACATACACAATTGCTGGAAACCGGAAAGTATTACAAGAAATTATATGAACTCCAGAATTTTGCCTAATTTAGTAATCGTTAAATAAACAAATATGCCGCTAATCATGCGTTACGATGTAAATCAGTCGCCACCTGTTGATCAGGTAAATGTGGAAGAAAGAGTTTCGCGCTTCACCAAGAGAAGTATTAAAACCGACTCTAAAATGATGGCGTTAAAGATGGCGTTGAGCATGATGGATCTTACTACTTTAGAAGCTCGCGATACTCCGGGAAAGGTGAAGCAACTCTGTGTAAAGGCTATGCATCCTTATGATAGCATTCCTGACCTTCCTTCCGTTGCAGCAGTATGTGTTTATCCGAATCTTGTTAGAGTTGCAAAAGAAGCATTGGCCGGAAGCAAAGTTAAGGTAGCTGCAGTGGCTACGGCATTCCCAAGCGGGATGAGTACACGTAAAGTAAAACTGGAAGAAACAAAGTATGCAGTAAATGAAGGAGCTGATGAGATTGACATGGTAATATCAAGAGGTCATTTCTTAGCCGGAGAATATAATTATGTTTTTGATGAAATAGCAGCTGTTAAGGAAGCATGTGGTAAAGCACACTTGAAAGTAATATTAGAAACAGGAGAGTTAAGTACTTTAGATAATGTAAGAAGAGCAAGTGATCTTGCCATGTATGCAGGAGCTGATTTTATAAAAACATCAACCGGTAAAATACAACCTGCTGCAACATTGCCGGTAACGCTGGTGATGTTTCAGGCCATTCGCGATTTTTATTTTAAAGAAGGAAAGATGATTGGAATGAAACCGGCGGGAGGAATATCCAATTCCAAGTTGGCAATACAGTATTTAGTTATGCTACGTGAAACATTAGGAGAAGCATGGTTAAATCCTGATTATTTCCGATTTGGTGCCAGTGCATTGGCAAATGATGTATTGATGCAGATTGTGAAACAACAAACAGGAGTATATCAGAGCATAGATTATTTCTCCAAGGATTAAAAACAACTATTTTTTGATTTTAGTTCCCAATAGTTCAATTCAACCTTGCAAAATACATGGCTATTTCACCTTTATTTTTTGCCGGAATTGCACCACGGTTTTCAAAAATTAAATCATTATCATGCTGCACAAGTGAATAAGTAGCCTCAGAAATATTAACTCTTCCCGGTTCTCCTGAACTTTCCATTCGTGAGGCAATGTTTACAGTATCGCCCCAGATGTCGTATTGAAATTTTTTACTTCCCACCACACCGGCAGTTACATGTCCTGTATGAATACCTGCACGCATACTAAAAGCGGGGAGTTGCATTTGTACTCTTTGTGATTTTCTCAGCTCAATAAATTCCTGCATCTCCAATGCTGCCTTTATGGTATTTAATACCGAAACTGTTTCTCCTGTCAATCCACCGGCAGCCATATAAGAATCACCAATTACTTTTATTTTTTCAATATGATATTTTTCCGTAATAATATCAAAGGCTTTAAAGCAACTATTTAATTCTTCCACTAATTCTGCTGCACTTAATTGTTCTGCAATTTTGGTGAAATCTTTAAAGTCAGTAAAAAGTACAGAAACATTGTCAATTGATTTGGCTGCAGCACTTCCTTTCTCTTTTAATTCTAATGCAACATCAGCAGGTAAAATATTCAAAAGAAGATTTTCTGACTTTTGTTTTTCAGCAAGCAATTCTTTATTCAGACGGGTTGCTTTTTTAACATTGTAATTGAATGCAAAGGCAACACATATTACACCCGCTAAAGCGCCGATATAGCCAAAGTTAAGACCCAGATTCCGCCGTCTTGCCAGTTCTTCTTCTCTGCTTTTTTGGGTATTGCTTAAATCTGCAGCATTATCACTTGATGCAATAGAATCTGTTCCTTGCGCAAAAGCATTTATTCCATGTAATAAGAGTATAAATAGGAACAGTTTATATATTATCTTCATAATAGAATATCGGAAAAAGTAGAATTAAAATGGCGATTTCAAATATAACAGATTCCTGCAAAATAAAAAAGCCGGTTAGCAATAACCGGCTTTCTCGTAAAAAAATCTATACTATTATCGCTCTGCGATTTTCATTTTAAGAAATGTCTCATCATCCATGCTGATAAGCGCCTTCTGATAGAAGCTATTAATATCATTTATCATTACGTAATAAGCATTGGTGTTCCAAAGATCACGGGCTATTAATGCCTTCACCTGTGTTTTAATTAACTTCTCTGATCGTTTATACATCACCTCATCTTTCTTCACTTCCTTTTTCTCGGCATATGCAAAGAAACCATTCATAATTTCCGTGTTCAGTTCAAATGATTTTTTAAAGGCATATACATCAGCATAATCTTTTAATAAGTTCTTGCGATTATTATCAGTATAGGTTAATGCAAAATCACTCATTACTCCTTTTCTTCTCAGGTCATCATAGTAGGTACTGTTCATGCTGGTATCGAGTGGTACAAATACATCAGGCAATATCCCACCGCCGCCATAAACTATTCTTTTTGCATTGGTAAAATATTTTAAGGAGTCATCCACTTTAATGCTATCCTGAGAATACAATTCCCCTTTCAGATAACGCTGACTTAAATCCATATCATACTCTTCATCTCCTTTGGCTCCTTTTTCATATGGCTTTTGAATACATCTTCCTGATGGGGTATAGTAACGTGCAATAGTTAATCGAACTGCTGATCCATCCGGTAAAGGATAAGGCTTTTGTACCAGGCCTTTTGCAAAGGTTCTTCTACCTATAATCAGCCCTCTGTCCCAGTCCTGTATAGCACCCGAAACAATTTCACTGGCAGAAGCGGATGATTCATCAACCAATAATGCCAGTTTTCCTTTTTCCCATCCACCGGTTGCAGTGGAGTAATATTCCTGACGCGACTGAGTTCTCCCTTCTGTATAAACTTCTCTTTTTCCCGCCGTCAGGAATTCATCTGCCAGTTCGATGGCACGATTCAGATAACCGCCACCATTGCCTGTCAGGTCAAGAATCAGGCTTTTCATTCCCTGTTCTTTCAATTCTTTCAGTTTACCTTTAAATTCTTCCACAGTACCATCAGCAAAACGGCTTATTTTAATGTAGCCTATCTCCGGCGTTGCCATATAGGAAGCATCAATACTGTAGAGCGGAATTTTATCTCTGGTAATTTCAAAGTCTATCAGATCTTTAACCCCTCTTCTGTAAATCTGAACTTTTACTTTAGTCCCTTTATCACCACGCAGACGCTTTAGAACATCGTTATTGGTCAATTTTATATTTGTAACTACTTCACCTGCAATGGTTACAATTCTGTCGCCGGAACGAATCCCCAGCTTTTCTGAAGGACCACCTGCAATAGTTTGGGTTACCATTATGCTGTCTTCCAGAATATTAAACTGAATACCCACACCTTCAAATTTCCCTAAAAGCGGCTCATTTACATCTTTAAGGTCTTCCGCCGGAATGTACACGGAGTGCGGATCGCAGTCTTTCAGTATGGCTTTTATGGCATCATCGGTGAGCTGCTTCTCGTCTACTGAATCCACATACTGGTAGGCAATCATGTTTAAGAGGGCATCCAGTTTTTGTGCCTGCTGGTTCTGTGCATACAAATTGCCCAATGGTAATAGCAGAACTGCCATCAGCAGCCCTGTTAATCTTTGTGTTCTGTTCATCATTTTCTTTTAATGGTGCTTTGCAATAATACGCTGTGAAATATTATTTTATGATTAATTACTGTAAAAAATTACAGCGGACTTCCCCGACACAAGAATAACGCCATAATCTGTTACAGGAAGGTTAAACAGGAATGATTACCTCCCGTTTATCAACGGCACATTGTCTATAAAAGTATTATTTAAAATATCGCCAAATTGTCAGACATCAGACTGCTGGCACTGACTTTGACTACGGCCCGCAGAAAAAAAACACCAAACCCAATGACGAAAGGTAAAATTAACGTACAAACAGAAAACATTTTTCCGATAATTAAGAAGTTTCTCTATTCTGATCACGAGATTTTTTTAAGAGAGCTGGTAAGTAATGCCACCGATGCCACTCAAAAAATAAAAACACTAAGTCTGGCAAATGAATTTCAGGGAGAATCAGGCGATACTACCATTACGGTAAGTATTGATAAGGATAAAAAGACTCTTACTATCAGCGACCGGGGTATTGGAATGACGGCTGATGAAGTGGAGAAATATATTAATCAGATTGCCTTTAGCGGCGCAGAGGAATTTGTTACCCGTTTTAAGGATCAGCAGCCGGCAACACTAATTGGTAAATTTGGTCTGGGTTTTTATTCGGCTTTTATGGTGGCTGATAAAGTGGAAGTGGTAACCCGCTCTTTTAAGGAAGCAGATGCTGATAATGCTGTTAGATGGGAATGTGACGGAAGTCCGGATTACCAGATTGAAAAAGCCACCCGTGCAGAAAGAGGAACGGATGTTATTTTATATATCAACGAAGATTCAGCGGAGTTTCTTGAAACAGCAAGAATAGATGCTTTACTTAAAAAATATTGTCGTTTCCTTCCGGTGGAAATTTCTTTCGAAGGAAAGATTATTAATATTACTCAGCCTGCATGGACACGCAAGCCTTCCGAATTAACAGATGAGGATTATAAAAACTTTTATAAAGAATTATATCCGTTTGCAGAAGATCCGTTGTTTTATATACATCTGAATGTAGATTATCCTTTCAATCTTACCGGTATTTTATATTTCCCTCGATTAAAGAAATCGCCGGAGGTACAGAAAAATAAAATTCAATTATACAGTCGCCAGGTATTTGTAACAGACAGTGTGGAAGGTATCGTGCCGGAGTTTCTGATGTTACTGCATGGTGTTATTGATTCTCCTGATATTCCATTGAATGTGTCGCGTAGCTATTTGCAAAGTGATACTAATGTGAAAAAAATCAGCAGCCATATTATGAAGAAAGTTGCTGATAAACTGGAGGAAATTTTCAATGACAACAGAAAAGATTTTGAAGAAAAGTGGGATGACATCGGAGTATTTATAAAATACGGTATGATGAGTGAAGAGAAATTTTTCGACAGAGCAGGCAAGTTCTTCCTTTTGAAAAATACGGAGGATAAGTATTATACACTGGATGAATATAAAGAACTGGTTAAATTAAATCAGGAGGATAAAAACAAAAAACTCGTTTATATATATACCAATGATAAGAAAGATCAGCATAGTTTTATTGCTTCTGCAAATGATAAAGGCTATGATGTGTTAGTGATGGATGGTGTAATTGATACACATTTTGTGAATTTTGCCGAGCAGAAATGGGAGAATACCTCCTTCGTTCGTGTGGATGCAGAGATTGCTGATAAGCTGATTGATAAGGAAGAACAAAGAGAATCGAAGTTGACAGAAGATGATAAAAAAATAGTTCAGCCGTTGATTGAAGCACAAGTTCCTAAAGAGCAGTTTACAGTACAATTTGAGGCGCTTTCCGAGAAAGAATCGCCAATTGTAATAACACGTCCGGAATTTATGCGACGGATGAAGGATATGTCGGCCATGGGTGGCGGAGGCTATAGCTTTATGGGAAATATGCCTGATCACTACAATATGATAGTAAACAGCAATCACGAACTCATCAATAGAATACTCAAAGAAGCTGATACGGATAAACAGCAATCCCTGACAAAGCAGGCTGTGGATCTTGCTCTTTTATCTCAGAATATGCTTAAGGGTGAAGAACTTACAGCATTTATCCGTCGTAGTGTGGAGATGATTAAGTAGGTGAGTCAGGCAAATCGGCTGTTGACATCTTTTTAGTATCGAAAAAAGAATTATACTATATTTGCTTGACAAATCAGAGAATATCATGAGCTTAGAAATCAGCGGAAAACTAATCACCTTATTACCTGTTGAATCCGGACAGGGTAAAAATGGTCCATGGACCAAACAACCATTTATAATTGAAACAGAAGAACAATACCCTAAGAAAGTATGTGTTAGTGCCTGGAATGACAATGCCAAAACAATTCAGGGCATCAAGCCTTTTTCAACCATTAAAGTTGCTATCAGTATCGAATCACGCGAATATAACGGAAGATGGTATACTGACTTACGCTCCTGGAAAGTAGAAGTTATGGGCCAGAGCGGTGAAATGGACAAACCGGGAAATAACTTTGCTGCTCCTTCAGCAGCAGTTCCTGCAGAGTCATTGCAATCAGAAGGTCAGGAAGACGATCTTCCATTCTGATGATGTTAAATCTTATAAAAACCCTTGTCGTAAGACAGGGGTTTTTTATTAGCAGTAACCGGAAAAGGGAAACATCAATGAAACAAACAGCACAAAAAGTATTTATGATTTTTGTATTTGTAATAAGTAGTGAATTTGCTTATTCACAAACAGCAGTTGCAGATACTAATAAAATCAACTGTAAAAATTTTAACATCACAGGTGATAAATTACATGATGTAAAAAAATTGAAAATAGCAATTGTTGAAGGATTTGGTCAGGGAATTATACATAATCAGTTGATTGAAGATGGAAAATGTAAAGAAGCCGGATTTCCCGCAAATACAGGATTATACCATTTGCTGATTCGATATAACAATCAACAGAAAGCCGCAGTTTTATTTTTATATATGACGGATCCGTCGATGGATAAAATTACCATTCATATTTATGCGGAAGGAGCTTTGTTATTATGCAGAGTTACATCGCAATTTTCTGAAGATCTTAATAAATTGGTGGTGTTAGAATAAAAATAGAGACAATATATTAAATAATTATTCTATAAACCGATATAGAATTATTCTTTCTTTACTACTCTCCGTGTCTGCCAGCTGTTTAATGGCACAATCGCAGGGACCACTTAGTCCATCACTTGCAGTAACAGGTCCCACCGGCCCAGCTTCAATGGTTAATGTTTCCGGATTTTATGCCGTAGATAATAACCTGGCATATGTCGATCTTGATGCATATCCAACCTGCTCAGGGGTGTTTCAATGCTTGTAGTCACAAAGTGTTACCATTACCGGATTTGGTTTTTCTATTCCATCCACAGCAATAGTAATCGGAATCAGGGTTGAAATCAGTAAAAAAAAGTATCTCAACCAATAACCACAATTCATGATTCAATTGTGCAGTTAGTGAAATCAAGAGATCCGGTTGGGAATAGGATCCTTTCTGCTATTCAATGATCGATGAGCTTTACTTACCAGGCACATGGCGACTCCGCAAACTTATGGAGCACCACCCTGACGCCAGCTGAAATCAATAGTCCTTCTTTTGGTGTTTACTTGCGGATTACCAATGGTAATATTGATCAGACAGCACAAATGGATCATGTTAGGATTACCGTATTTTATAATACAGCATCGGGCATAACAGAGTCGGAAAATCTTTTGTTTAATTATATCATTCGCGATAAAAAATTCAATGTTACATCAGCTTTTAAAGGCAGTGCCGCGTTTCGTGTTTTTGATGTTCGGGGAAGAGTGGTTATTATTAAGCAGATAACACCGGGAATGCCAGTTAGCCTTGAAGGTTTGAATCCGGATCTATATATATTTAACATAATTACTAATGAAGAGTCAATTTACGGGCGATTTTTAATAACAAATTAGAAGCCTGATTTATTCTGTATTAAGATAACCTGCATTTTTTGGCGCGATTGAGTAATTTCTTAAATGGAATGAATGGATTTACTAATTTTACCGCATAATCGCTATTTCGGAGAAATCATATTCATAATTGATAACTATTTTAACTAAAAATGAAATTAATTACAGCAATCCTCTTATTGTTTTTATATATCACCCCTTCCATCGCACAGGAAAATAATTCAACAGCAAAGAATAACAATAAGGGCAAATTTTTTATTTACTGGGGATGGAACAGAGGTTTTTATACAAAGTCTGATATTAATTTTAGTGGCAACGATTATAATTTCACCTTAAAGAATGTCGTTGCAAAGGATAGACAATCGGCATTTAAAGTGGACACCTACCTGAATCCTGTAAATATGACCATACCACAAACCGATTTTCGCCTGGGTTATTATTTTAATAATCACTGGAGCATTACAGCCGGCACGGATCATATGAAGTATGTAATGCAGCAGGATCAAACAGTACAGATTTCAGGCAGCATACAAAATACCCCGACTGAATATAATCAGGTGTATAATAATGATCAAATTGTTTTAAAGGAAGACTTTTTAAAGTTTGAACATACTGACGGTTTGAATTATATCAATGTTGAATTAAGAAGGTCGGATGAGATTTTGGATTTGCAAAAATACCATGCCGGTGATATTACAGTCAATACCATTGAAGGTGCCGGCACAGGAATATTATTTCCCCGCACCAACACTACCTTACTTGGCAATAACAGGTATGATGAATTCCATGTGGCCGGATATGGTATGGCGGCTATGGCTGGACTGAATATTACTTTCTGGAAGGTGTTTTTTATACAGAGTGAAGTGAAGGGCGGATTTATTAATATGCCCGATATCAGAACAACGGAATTTAAATCGGACCGTGCAAAGCAGCATTTTTTCTTCGTGGAGTCAAATATTTTATTCGGACTTACTTTTCGTTTGTGGAAACAGCATGTTGTTGCTGCTAATTAATTACAGAACCGGTATTATTCACTGATTTCTTTGGTTGGTTGAATATCTGCAAATAGTACCTTTGCCGCTTATCTTTTAATTATGAAAAAGCCGGGTTTCTTATTGCTGTTTATCTGTTTCTTTAATTCATTACATGCCGACGAAGGTATGTGGCTGCCTTTCTTATTGCAGCAGTTGAATTCACAGGAATTATATATCAGAGGATTGAAAATGCCGGTGGAGGAAATCTATTCCGTTAATAAGGGTAGCCTTAAAGATGCTGTGGTTTTATTTGGCGGTGGCTGTACCGGTGAAATTATTTCAAAGGAAGGATTATTACTTACTAATCACCACTGTGGATATAGTTCGATTCAAGCACAAAGCAGTGTAGAACACAATTATCTGCGTGATGGATTCTGGGCCATGAAGCGGTCAGAGGAATTGCCTATTCCCGGACTTACTGCTACATTTATTATTAGTATGGAAGATGTAACTACTCAGATTGCACCTTCTTTGAATGATAGCATGACAGAAACAGAACGCCTTTCAAAAATAGAACAACTCACAGGAGGAATTGTGAAGAATGCAATTAACGGAACACATTACACAGCTCAAGTAAAATCTTTTTTTGAAGGTAATATGTTTGTGCTTATCGTAAGTGAAGTATTTAAAGATGTTCGTATGGTTGGTGCACCTCCTTCTTCCATTGGAAATTTTGGGGATGAAACAGACAACTGGATGTGGCCTCGACATACCGGAGATTTTTCATTATTCAGAGTGTATGCCGGCAAAGACAACAAGCCGGCTGATTACAATACAGAGAATGTCCCTTTTCATCCTCGTTATTCTTTTTCTATTTCAATGGCAGGGGTAAAAGAAGGGGATTTTACCATGGTATATGGCTTTCCCGGCAGAACACAGGAATATTTACCGGCCGATGCAGTGGATATAACATTGAATGTCTCCAATCCGAATCGAATTGCTGTTCGTGATAAAAAAATAGCCATCATGGAGAAGTATATGAAGGCAGACGAAAAGGTTTTTATTCAATATGCTTCTAAAATTAAAAGTATGGCAAATGCCTATAAAAAATGGAAGGGGGAAAGCCTGGGACTTCAACAAACAGGTGCTGTACAAATGAAACGCGATCAGGAAGCCGGGTTTCAGATTTGGGCAGATGCAGTATCGGAACGTAAAGCAAAGTATGGAACCGTATTGAAACAATATGCTGATATATATAAAGACTATAAAAACTATGCAACAGCAGCTGATTATTATGCGGAAGCAGGATTAGGTATTGAAATAGTAAATTTCGCAGCAGGATTTCGGAAGCTGGTTGAGTTGTCATCAGCAGAAAAGCCGGATGAGAAAAAAGTAAGTGATGAAGCACAACGTTTGCTGAAGGGCAGTGAAAATTATTTCAAGAATTATTATCAGCCTATTGATATGGAACTAACCATTGAACTATTGAAGTTGTATGAAGCAAAAGTAGAGCCGGATATGCAACCTTCCATCATAACAGAAATTCGCGAAAAATACAAAGGTGATTACAGTCGTTATGCGGAGAAGGTATTTAATAAAAGTGTGTTTGCATCATCTGAAAAAATAAAATCATTATTGGAAAATTACAATGCATCTAAAAAGAAAAATATTGAAAAGGATCCTGCCTGGCATCTGATGAATTCTATCATTGACGCTTATGGTGAAAAGGCGGAAAAAGTAATGCAACAAAAAAGAGCACAGATTACAAGGGTTAACAGAATATATATAAACGGCCTTCGTGAAATGATGGAAGGCAGAAAGTTTTATCCTGATGCCAACAGCACTTTGCGTCTTGCTTATGGCAACGTAGCAGGATACAATCCACGTGATGGCGTTCAGTATACCAGCAGCACCACTCTGGACGGCATCATTGAAAAGAATCTTACCGGGAATGAAGATTATGAAATGCCGGAACGATTACAGCAACTATACAAAGATCATGATTTTGGAACATATGCCGTTAACGGTACTGTCCCCGTTGCTTTTATTGCAACCAATCATACTACAGGAGGGAACTCAGGGAGTCCGGTATTAAACGATAAAGGACAATTGATCGGAACTAATTTCGACAGAGTATGGGAAGGAACAATGAGTGATATAATGTTTAATCGTGACCGATGCCGTAATATCACACTTGATGTCCGTTACACACTTTTTATCATTGACAAATTTGCAGGAGCTTCCCAACTTTTACAAGAGATGGATATTATCAACTGATTAACTAACGCTGTGCGAAGATCAGTTCTTTACAAACTCCCGGGATATAATTGAACCGGTAGGGTTTGTGGTGGATATATAAAGCACACTGCCTGATATCTCAGCTATTGTCCATTGTCTGTTCAAATCACTGTATTGCAACCATTCGGAAGAGAAACCGGAAAGGGTCACATACACTTTAGAAAATTTGGTAACAACAGAATACTTACCATGATCAATCACAGTTGTGTCAGGGTCGTTGGAAATCCTGGTAATGGTTAATGTTCCATTATCAAAGTTCCATTTTTCATTTGGATCAGTTGAACTACCCAGAACTTTCTTCCAGGTTCCTTTAAGCTGACCGTTTACTTTATCTTCTGATTGAAGAAAGTCGTTATTATCGCAACCTGTTAGTGCAAGCAGCATAATAAATAATGGTGTAATTAATTTACGCATGTTCATTGTGGTTTCCAGCCAAATTACTGTCAGGCACTTCAAATATAAGGGGAAATTCCTTTAAATATTACAGTTGTAACTAACTGTTATCAATAATGCGTTTTATAAGGGCAGAAGTAGAAAAACCGGGAATGAAAGCAATAGTAGCTACCTGTCCTCCATGTTGCCTTACTAAATCGGCTCCTACAATGTTATCAGGCGTATAATCAGCCCCTTTAACCAGAATATCAGGCTGCAGGGCTTTGATTAACTCGTATGGTGTATCCTCATCAAAGAAAACCACAAGTGAAACAAAGTCGAATGCTGCCATCACAAGAGCTCTGGACTCCTCGCTGCTCACAGGGCGCGAAGGACCTTTTATGCGTGAAACTGAGGCATCTGTATTTAATCCGATAATAAGGTGTGTTCCCATGTCAGCCGCTTTAGATAAATAGTCGATATGACCCTTATGAACCAGGTCAAAACAACCATTAGTGAACACAACCTTACAGTTTGATTTTCTCCAGCCGGCAATAATTTCCGCTGCTTTTGATGCAGAAACGATCTTTGAGTTGATTTTCTGGAGGTTTGTCATGCTTTTTCGTCAGACTTTTTTTTGAGGAAAAGAGCAATCAGTGACCAGGTGCCCAATACAATTAGCAGAATAAGTTGCCATGTATGAACCAGAGTGGCGAAGGCAATACCATCTTCTGCACTAACATGATATACCATTAATCCCTGCGATACCAGTAAATGATACGTTCCGATTCCGCCTTGAACAGGTGCTGACATACCAATACCACCTACTACCATCACAAACAAACCGGCTTTTAGTCCCAGCCCTGTTGTAGCATCCATTGCAAAAAAACTAACATACATCATTAAAAAATACATCACCCAGATAAACAACGTATGTCCCAGAAATGCATAACCGTTTTTCATACGGAATACACTGCGAAGTCCTTCTAAAACATCAAAAAGAATAGTGCTGATTCGTTGTTTAAGTTTACCTGATGATGGCGACTTCACCCATCTCCAGATTAAAACAGCCAGAATAAGAAATACTATTCCTGCAACTAAAATTAATACTGCTGAACTTTTTACTCCTGATAATATCGGATTAATTATTTTATCGGTGAGAAAGCCGCCCAGTAATTCATACTCTGCCAGTGCAAGTACAAAAATAGAAACGATGAGCATCAGCAGATCTGAAAAACGTTCAATGATTACAGTTCCGATAAGTTTATTGAAAGGAATATTCTCTGCTTTTGAAAGAGCCCCACAACGGGAAATTTCACCAATACGTGGTATGGCAAGGTTTGCAAAATATCCAACCATTAATGAGTAAAAAGAACTGGAGAGTTTTGCCCTATAACCAAGTGGTTCAATAAGCAGGTTCCATCTTAAGGAACGGCTTATTAATGCCAGTGATGAAATTACCAGCGATGCCATTACCCATCCTAATTTGGCATGGCTTATTTTAAAATATATTTCCTCTATTGATTGATTGCGGAAGGTGTACCAGAGTAAGCCAAATCCAATTCCAAAAAAAATCAGGTATTTTACAGTATTCAGAATTGACTTCACAGCTTATATTTTTACAACACGATTTGCCTGATCAGGAAAAACCAAAACAGGTTTATATTTTTTAGCTTCTTCGAAATCCATGGAAGCATAAGAAACAATAACAACAATATCACCTTCCATCATTTTACGTGCTGCAGGGCCATTCATGCATACAATGCCCGAACCTCTCGCTCCTTTTATAACATACGTCTCCAGTCGTTCGCCATTATTTACATTCAACACATGCACTTTTTCATTCTCAATAAGATTTGCGGCATCCATTAAATCTTCATCCAACGTAATGCTACCCACATAATGCAACTCCGCCTGAGTGATTCTGGCACGGTGAATTTTTGATTTTAAAATCTGTATTTGCATAATGCCGCAAAAGTAGCGGAGTTATTTGGTTATTTATAGCCGGTATTCAAATTCCATGTTGTCAATAAGACGGGGCCCTTCTGTAAGCACTGCAATGCATCCTCTCATTCCTTTAACAATGGTTTTATCAGTAACTGATTGCAGTGTTAAAGGATGAACGATATCAAAGTACTGTACCCTAAGATGTTTGCTTTGATCAATCATTAAAAAAACTTTTTCAATGGTATCTGCCACTGTATGTGTGGTTAGCCATTGCGATGCTGTCATTAAAGCCTTGTAAATCAAAGGAGCTTCATTTCTCTGCTCCTTTGTAAGCAAAAGATTTCTGGAGCTCATAGCCAAACCGTCTTGTTCACGCAGCGTGGCA
>JANOBN010000535.1:0-10251 GCA_031411675.1 Bacteroidota bacterium
TCCTGATGAATACCAGGGGATTTTATCTGCAGGGAACAATCGGTAACGGCTTCAGTTTTACTACTTCTTTTTATGAAAATCTCGGGCATTTCTCTTATTACCTTGACTCCATCATTCGCGATACCAGAATTGTACCCGGTCAGGGACGGATTAAAACAAAAATATCAAAAAGCAATTTTGATTTTGCTGTAGCCACAGGAACCATCAGTTATCAGTTAAAAAAACATTTTACTTTTCAGTTCGGACATGACAGAAACTTTATTGGTGATGGTTACCGTACTTTGTTATTATCCGACAACACGTATCCTTATCCATTCTTAAAGGTAATAACTGATTTCTGGAAGATACGATATGTAAACATTTTTGCAGTGATGCAGGATTTAGAAGGCAATAAGATAAATGATGATAAAGCTTATACCCGCAAATATGGATCTTTTCATTATTTCGATATTAATATTGGTAAACATGCTACTCTTGGGCTTTTTGAAGCCGTAATATGGAAAAGTGATTCCATTACCGGTCATCGCGGCTTTGATATTAACTATGTTAATCCATTTGTGTTTTTACGTCCTGTTGAATATGGCATCGGATCACCGGATAATGTTTTGCTGGGTATAAATGCAAAGGTGAAATTGAACAGTCATTACCAACTATACGGACAAATTATGCTGGATGAATTTCTATTAGATAATGTTAAAGCAGGAAATGGCTGGTGGGGAAATAAGCAGGGTTTATTGGGTGGCTTTAAAGGATTTCATCTTTTTGGTGTAAAAAATCTTCATGTACAATCTGAGTTTAGCTATGTAAGGCCTTTTACCTATCAGCATCGGGAGCCTCTCGGTAATTATGGCCACTATCGTCAGCCACTTGCTCATCCATTGGGAGCCAATTTTTATGAGTCGGTAAATTTTATCAGTTATTCAATAAAACGATTTGATGCAAAAGCAAGATTGAGTTATGCAGTTGTCGGATTTGATACCGATAGCGTGAACTATGGTCAAAATATCTATCTGAGTTATGAAGATAACAGGGCTTTTGACTATGGAAATAAAGTGGGTCAGGGATTAAAAACGACCATTACCTTCTCCCAACTTACACTGGCATATGTTATCAACCCATCCTATCACCTTCGTTTCTTTGTTGATATTATGGCCCGCCGTTCAGAGAATAAATCACAAACAATCAATACCCTGACTTTTCAGGCAGGAATAAAAACCTTCCTGTTTAACCGTTATTACGACCTTTGATTACGGCTATTCAAATGGTTTTGTCTTTCTCATTGCTTCATTCACAAGAAAAATGTGAGTAATTACCTAAAATAATTGCATTACATAGGGGATTACCCGTAATTTCGTGGCGACAACAATTATATGCTAACGATCACTTTCACCTGTATCACTGCTTTTGTGATCACTTTTATGGCTATCCCTTCTATTATCAGGGTATCCATTATTAAAAATCTTTTTGATGAACCCGGTGAAAGAAAATCACATGTGGCCAGCATTCCAACTTTAGGCGGCCTTGCCATATTTGCAGGAGTAGTATTCTCCTATACATTCTGGTCGGCAGGTTATGATTATACAGCTTCACAATATATTATTGCTGCCATCATCATTATGTTTTTTATAGGAATTAAAGATGATATTATTGAGCTGAGTGCCAAAAAGAAACTTTATGGTCAGATACTGGCTGCAATTGTTATTACTCTTTTTGCAAATATCCGGATAACAAGCCTCTGTGGTGTGTGCGGAATCTATCAGGTCCCTTATTGGTTCAGTATTCTCTTTTCCATATTTACCATCCTTGTTGTTATAAATGCATACAATCTAATTGATGGTATTGATGGGCTTGCGGGTGGTGTCGGGGCAATTGCCTCATTCACTTTTGGTTTGTGGTTTTATAATTATAATGAATGGTCACTTTGTATTTTATCATTCTCCTTATTCAGTGCATTGCTTGCCTTTCTGGTTTATAATTTCTCTCCCGCTAATATTTTTATGGGCGATACAGGCTCCTTAGTGGTTGGAATTATTCTGGCCGTATTAGCTGTAAATTTTGTAGAGCTAAGCTTCGATTCCGCACCATTTCAGTTCCCTTTCCGTTCCAGCCCTGCCATGGCTATTGCAATTCTGATTTACCCGTTAACTGACACTATGCGGGTTTTTATTATTCGTGTAATGAAAGGAAATTCCCCCTTCAATGCCGACAGACAACATATTCATCATTTCCTGCTTGACCTCGGACTCACCCACCGTGAAGTAAGTATTACCCTTTACCTTGTTAATATTGGTTTTATTTTACTTGCACTATTATTACGCAACATCAGTAGCCTTGTATTACTGTTTGTGCTGTTAGGATTGGCGGTTCTTTTAGGTCTGATGCCTTATTTACTTCGTCTTACCGGACGGTTTAAACCGGTAGTGAAAGTGGATATGGAAGGGTAAGGATTATTTCATTCACCTTAGTTGTAGAATTTGCGTTTTTCGTTTATATATCTGATGTATTTCCATCTGAATCCACTTTTAGAATTGGAAATAATATTGTTTGAAAACTAAATAATATTAATTCCGGTTTGCCATAAATTGAAACAGCATTACCGCTTATTTTTGCTTAGCATGCAACATCTTTCCTTCCTTCAACTGCAATCTGCCAATAAAAGCAACGAAACTTCCTGTGTGAAATTGGTTAAGGATTTTTTGCAGCAGATAAAATCAAAAGAACATCTCAACGCTTTTGTAGAAGTGTTTGAGGAGGAAGCACTTTTAAAAGCAGAGGAAATCGATTTAAAAATTAAAAATAGCACAGCCGGACGACTTGCCGGAATGGTGATTGGTATTAAAGATAATATCTGTTATAAAAATCATCGTTCGGAAGCCTGCAGTAACATGCTGAAAGGATTTCAGTCGCTTTACACAGCCACTGCACTACAACGATTACTGGATGAAGACGTAATTGTTATCGGTCGTATAAATTGTGATGAATTTGCCATGGGTGGAAGCAATGAACATTCTGCTTACGGACCTGCTTTAAATCCTCATAATCCGGAGTATGTTACCGGTGGATCGTCCGGTGGATCAGCGGCGGCTGTGGCTGCCGGACTCTGTCATGCTGCTCTGGGGTCTGATACAGGAGGTTCTGTTCGTCAACCGGCATCGTTTTGTGGAGTGTATGGGATGAAACCTACTTATGGTCGTATCAGCAGACACGGACTTATTGCATTCGGTTCCTCCTTCGATCAGATTGGTGTGCTTACCAATTGCGCAACGGATGCTGCATTACTGCTGGAAATTATGTCAGGGCATGATGAGCATGACGGGACTTCGTCAGATTTAAAAGTGCCTGCTTTTAGTTCCCCTTCGAAAGAAAATGCAAAATATAAAATTGCAGTTATCCGTCAATGTATAGAATCAGAAGGGCTGGATCCGGAACTGAAATCTGCTTTTTTGAATTTTATTGAGAAATTGAAAACGCAGGGACATTCTATTAAAATGATTGATTTTCCTTTGTTAAAACAAATGGTGCCCGCCTATTATATTCTTACTACTGCCGAGGCTTCTTCCAACTTATCCAGGTACAGCGGTTTGCTTTATGGACATCGTACGGCCGTAGCGGGTAACCTTGACGAAACCATCAGCCATTCCAGAAGTGAAGGATTTGGGAAAGAAGTAAAACGAAGAATATTGCTTGGAACGTTCGTCCTCAGCTCCGGTTATTATGATGCTTATTATGAAAAGGCGCAACGCATCCGACGAAAAATCGTTGATGAAACATGTAAGATTTATGAAGAAACGGATCTTTTGCTTTCACCAACAACCCCATCAACGGCCTTTAAAACCGGCGCAAAACAGGATCCTGTGGCCATGTATCTGGAAGATATTTTCACTGTACATGCAAATCTGGCGGGGATGCCGGCAATGGCCTTTCCCTATGGAAACCATAGCAATAAGCTGCCATTTGGATTTCAGATAATGGCCAATAAAAACAATGAGGTAACAATATTGGATTTCATTCGTACTAATATAGAATGATTAACTTACATTTAACCGGCGGAAGTAATGACTGGACTAAAATTCATTCCTTTTTGCTATTTTTAGCCAGAACTTATGACATAGTCCCAAAACGTCTAAACGACTAATCCCAGAGATGATGAACAAGATCCTTAAAGCCGTCTCCCTGATTAGCCTGTTTGCAGTCACCCTTAGCAGTGCACAGGTAAATCCGGTTACTCCGGTTGTAAATCAGGAGTATGACCCAATTGTTTCCATGCTTGACAGCCTGGTTACCCTCAACAATGTAATTCGATATAACAGCCTTGAAGGAAATTGTTATGATAAAAACAGTGCTAATTGCGTGATCCCATCCTTTAGTGATGCCGTGATCAGTCAGCGTATGGCATCATTAAATTCCCCTATTCCACTCAGTAACAACAAATATGTGAGAGAATATATTTCTCTTTATGCTGAGAAGAAACGTTCCCTAACTCAGCGAGTGATGGGATTAAGTAATTTATACTTCCCTTTATTTGAAGAAACGCTGGATAAAGAAGGGCTTCCTTTAGAGTTTAAATACCTTTCTGTTGTTGAGTCAGCATTAAATCCTGTTGCAGTTTCCAGAGTTGGGGCTACAGGACTCTGGCAATTTATGTACAACACCGGCACCATGTACGATTTAAAAGTTACTTCCAATACCGATGAGCGTCGTGACCCTTCAAAGGCCACTCATGCTGCGTGCAAATATTTCAAAGATATGTATGCGATTTACGGTGATTGGTTATTAGTGATTGCATCTTATAACTGTGGTCCTGGAAATGTAAACAGAGCGATAAAACGTTCGGGTGGCAAAACCAACTTCTGGGAAATAATGCCTTATCTTCCCAAAGAAACAAGAGGATATGTTCCGGCTTTTATTGCAGTAACATATGTAATGAATTACGCTAAAGAGCATAATCTCAATCCGGTTAATCCTGCATACAATTTCTTTCAGGTAGACACTATTGCAATAACCCGTCAGGTAAATTTCAGAGCACTTTCCGCACAATTAGATCTTCCTTTAGATGTAATCTCTTACCTGAATCCAATTTACAAAAACAATAAAATACCGGCGCGGGAAACAGTACCAATGACTTTACGTCTGCCGACTAATAAAATCGCACAATTTATCTCATTGGAAGAATCCATATTTGCTTCTTCTGATCCGGGTGTAATGCCTGTATTACAGCAAAGAGTTATTAGTAGTGATGATGATTTATTAGCTGATGCCGGTAATGGATCTTTTGAATATTCAACCAAGAAAATCAAGAAAACGCATTCTGTAAAACGCGGAGAGACATTATCAACAATTGCCGATCGTTATAATATGACGGCTTCGCAATTGAAGAAGATGAACCGTTTGAGAAGCACAAAACTTCAGAAGGGACAACGCTTGACAGTATACACTATTGTGAAAGTTAAAGCACCGGTAAAGCAAACGGAAGTGGCCAGAAATGATTCGGCAAAGGCAAGCAAAACAGATACTTCACTTACTGCTTCTGTTGATGAAGACAATGACAGTGCTGCAATTACGGAGAGCAATGTTGATGTTGCAAAGAATAATGGCAGATCGACAACACCAAAAAAGTTTGTTTATCATTTAGTACAACCGGGCGATACCTTATGGAACATTGCAAAGCGTTATGATGGTGTAACGGTTGAACAAATTAAAGACATGAATAACCTGCACAACTCCTACATAAAAGTAGGAACTAAACTGAAGTTAAAAGTTCGTGGTGCAGCATAAGTAAATCAACATATATTCAAAAAGCCTTTTCGGAAACGGAGAGGCTTTTTTGTTTAAGGAAATTGCGTTTCAGTCAATATAAATGCATTTTCAATGCTACTTAAAAACACATAGCCCTCTTGATGATCATCCTGAATTCTGTACTTTCACACCCTTAAAATACCCTCTATGAGCAGCCATGAAAGAGCATTAAAAGACGACACCAATAACGTTACCTATGAGCGGTGCCAGTTTGCTTATGAATTTGCTTTACCCCTGATTAAAGGTAAGACGGTGCTGGATGTAGGATGTGGTTTAGCTTATGGAACAGCCCTAATGGCAGAGTCGGCAGCAAGTATTGTCGGAGTAGATTACGATCAGTCTGTAGTTGACGATAATACCCGACAGTATTCAGCTATAAAAAACCTGAGTTTTCAGCGGGTTACTGTGCCCCCTCTTCCGTTTGCTGATGAGAGTTTTGAGGTGATTACGTCGTTTCAGTTCATCGAGCATATTCATCCGAGAAAAGAGTACCTTAAAGAATGCATAAGGGTGCTGAAGCCGGGAGGGAAGCTTTATGTTACCACACCAAACACCAAACGCTCTCTGGCACGCAATCCGTTTCATATTCATGAATACACCTTCGAGGAAATGCGGAATGAAGTGTCGTCTCTTACCAAGAACTTCGAGTTGAAAGGTTTAAACGGAAACGACAAGGTAAAGCAATACTATGAGGAAAACGGAAAGTTTGTACGTAACATCCTGAAATGGGATGTTTTAGGTCTGCATAAGAAACTGCCTGCCTCCTGGGTGACAGTTCCTTATAACTTCATTACCAGCATTATGCGGAGTAAGTTAAAGGAGAAAGTGAAAACCTCCACCGACATTACCAGCCGCGATTTTTCCCTCCAAAACGATAATCTGGATGACACTTTAGATATCTATCTTATTGTAAGTAAGTAGAGAAGCACAGCTTTTATCATTCATCGCTTACAGATCAAATCTTTTTATATTTTTGCGCCCTCATTGTCCTATGGTGTAAAGGTAACACTGCAGATTTTGATTCTGCCTTTCCAGGTTCGAATCCTGGTAGGACAACCACCCCCGCTTCTTTTGGAGTGGGGGTTTTTGTTTTAAGGGGCTTTAACGATTCTTGCTTTGTTTCATGCTTATTGAGTTTTGTTTTATTAATTGGGTGCCGGCGCCTGTCATTTCTTTCGCGCCATGGTTGCTGATTAAGCAAATGCTTGTAAAAATTGTCTGGATCGCTGATTCGTTTGACTTTTTGATTTCGTTGATTCCTTTTAATGCTTTTACAAACTTGCCGGAACGAACCTCCTCCGTTTCAAGCTTCACTATATATATACCAGTTTTCAATTTCTCTATTTAAATATATTGCATAACACCCACCCTAAAATTGTAGTGCTTTTTGTCGACTAATTCCCCATGAGAATTGCAGATACTTAAGCTCGCTTAATTTCTTTTTTGCAAAGTTTCCTTTGCTAGTTTGAAGGTTGTTGTGGGATTTGAAGATATACTCAATCCTGTTCGAGAGGCTTCACGACTTAATTCCAAATTGAAGAGTTCAGCAGAATAAATGAATTGGAAAATAATTCAATTTTTTTACATCAACTTGATAGCTAAAGTAAATTGATTTAAAAGTTAGTTTCTTGATTGGAGCAAAGAAATGATTTATTGTTGGACGAGGATTTGCAACAATTAATCTGTGTTCATCTCTCTGACCCCACATAAAATCACACTTATCAAAATCAACGCAATCAGCAAATCAATTGAATCAGCGATCCTACAATATTTAGTGGTGTTATACAGCGACGAGTTGTTGTTAATTTCTTATAAAATAATAGTCACTTCGTCACCTAGTAACGGAGTCACTTAATAACCCTCTCCCGGAATCTCAAAAATGGTTTTTCAATAACATACGTCAGTAAAATTCCGAGAAGAATTGAAAGTATCAGATAAATGGAAAAATTGACCGGCTTACTATAATTGAATATATAATTCACTGTGCTCAGCACTGTTAAATGCCATAAGTAAATGGAATAGGAATTTTTTCCGATAAAAGACAATAGAGTGCCCGGAATATTGATCAATCTATTTATTAAAGGGGCAGTTGATCCCGTATGCATTGCTGCAATAGTTATCAATCCAAATCCAATATTAACAATCGTTAATCCGTAGGTATTTATTTCAAAACTGCCGCCTGCATAACAGAATCCGGGCAATAGGAAAATTATTCCTGTAATCAGAAAGTATATTTCCTTTCCGATAATACGTTGGTACCAATTGGTGAAATAATGAATATAAGAAATCAGTATGCCGATCAGCAAACCATCTGTCCGAAGATGTGTTTTAATGATAAAGAAGACACTTTCATTTTTATGCAATATAGAAAACTGATATCGGAGAATAATACTAATGATCAGCAAAAGCAGTAATGATGTTATCACTAATCCTTTTCGATACAACAGTTTTGTTTGCGATGCAAAAAAAGCAAAAACTCCCAATGCTATGTAAAAATGCTCCTCTACATCCAATGACCAGGTATGCAGCCAGATGCCTCCTAAATAATTCTGCAGATAACATGCTTCTTTAAAAATAAGGTTAGGATCATAAAAAGCATGTGTGCTAAACCAATGAAATGCAATAGAGAACAGAATAAAGAAATAAAAAGATGGATAAATTTTAAATCCTCTTCTAATTAAAAATCGCTTAACATTAACAGATCCCGATTCCAGATACTCCTTGAAAATAATTCCTGACACCAATACTCCGCTTATCACAAAAAACAAGTCAACGCCCAGCCATCCGAATTCTTTTAAAGGGGTGTTATCCAAAGTACCATGACGTAATATTACCAGCAGAATAGCCAATCCCCGCAAAACATCTAATCCTTTTATACGCATTGGTATTCTAAATAGTGCAGGGGGATAATGGAAATAGAAATAAAAAGTTGAGCAACAACATTTACAAATGTATTAAATAACCGAACGGCTTACTTAATCACTATTCCTTTGTATCATGTTTACTATTTTAAATTCGAAAGCATGAAATGATCGCTGTAACTTCAACTAAATCGAACTCCCTCATCATCTGCACAAAAATCATCGTACTTAAAAACAAAAACAGGAGCAGAAAAATTCCTTCAAAAGAATCTTTACTTCTTTAACACCTTCCTGTTGATCACTCTTTCATTGGTGGTGATCAGTAAAAAGTATAATCCTTCCTTTAAACTGAAAAGATCAATGGAATTATTGTCCGGTATTGATAAAGCGGAGAATCTGCCATTAGCATCGAAAATTCTTACCTGTTCAACCCGTTCATTGCCTGTCAAAGTAAAGTGAATGAGGTTGACAAACGGATTTGGGTAGAGTTGAAAACGCTCGGCAGCATATTCATTAACTCCTGCTAAAGGCACAAAATAAACTGCAGTGTAAAGGGTGTCTATCAATACATTAAGCTGTGTGGTGTAAGGCCATACCACTACAATATCATTTCCCGGACGAAAAAACTGTGAGCTGAAATTATAACCAAATATTCCATTGCCATTGGCTATTAATGTTACTGTGTCATTGGGCAAAAGAACAAAGGATGAGTTATTACTGAAGTATAATTGATCAATGAGCGAATCCGCCTGAATGAGTATCTGCAGCGGCCCCTGATAGGGCGTTGCACCCACATTTTTAAGATTCAATGCAATCTGATAAGAAACCCCTTCAAATGCAGTATCAGGAAAGTTGGTCAGGCTGATTATCCGGAGTTGGGCGCTCTGGGCACGACTTACAGCAATGCTGCCTGCAAAAAGAAACATGATCAGAAGTAGACGCTTACACATAAATGCTATTTTATTTGTCATTTTAAATTGCTAGAACAAATGTAGTATCAATCTTACCTTTTTCGGTAATGAATTTGAGATAATCTTACGCGTCTACCGCATTGTAAATTTCGGTTTTGTTACTACCTTAGCCTGAAAATAGCACCGATTATGAATATACTACGGCACATTGTACCCGGCATGAATAAAGAACAGGTTCGGTTTTTCAAGTTGTATTCAGGCAGAGTAAGTACACCGGAGGAACGAAAGGATATTCTTCTTTTTGATTTTATCAGGAAAGCCGGAACAGACTATGATGAGGAGAAGGCCTTTCAAAAAATATATGGTGGTAAAGACAAAAATGCTTTTTACCGTTTAAAGAACAGGCTGATTAGTGACCTCAATAAAAGTCTTACGATTCATCATTTTGAAGATGACGATTTTATATATGCCTGCCACATGCTGGCTTTGTATCATTTTTTTTCAGTAAGGAATTTATGGCGGGAGGCCCATTACTATTTGCGCAAAGCGGAATCGTGTGCAAAGAGTTTAGAAAACTTTGAATTACTGGATTTAATTTATGGAGAGTACATCCGGCTTTCGCATGAAACACTGCACATAAATCCTGAATTGTATATTAATAAGCGCACAGAAAATCAAAAGCA
>JANOBN010000536.1:0-2337 GCA_031411675.1 Bacteroidota bacterium
CTGAACACTTGATACACCTTGTATATTAATATCATCTACATATAAATTATTTTCAAAATCAGTAGTATGTTTAATTTTAAAGATGGCACTTGTTGCTGTAGCATATGCAGCAAGATTAATAGTTTCATTACGCCATTGTGATGCAAGTGTAGGTACAAATTCATTTATAGAGAATATTGGCGTTACTGTAGTTAAAGCTGCTGCAAACTTCTTATATAATGAAGTATATGTTGCACCGCAATCTGTTGAAATAAGAATTTCCAATGTATCAGAGAATGGTGTGGCAGAAGCAGGATCAGTATATAACTGATAAGCCAGCCAGAACGAAAATACAGGATTTATTATTGATGTAAGATCAACAGGATTCATCGTTAACTCATCTATTTCACCACTTGCATCATAATCAAAATTATCCATATACATTGAATTTGCACCACTATGAAATGCTAGAGGCGTGCGTTCCCATGTAGTAAGACCATCAGGATTATTTAAAGTAAAATTCGGTGCAGGGAATGTTGCCAATTCAATACCATCGCTGAAAGGAAGCGCAGCACCACTGGCTATTACATTAAAGTTAGATGTTTGTGAATCATTAGTAAGATTTCCATCAGTACCACCATTGGGGCTGGAGGTGTAAATTGTTATGGTATGAGCACCGCCGGTAGTTGTAACAGAAGGCAATGTAACACTCACTGATGTCTGTGTAGCAAGATTTCCACTCCAGGAATAAGTGTTAACAGTTCCTGCATCTACTTGATAATTGATAGTAACTGATGTTAATGTAGTAACACCATAATTCCTTAAGGTAACAACAGGAGTAAATGTTCCGGAACACAAGGTGCCTGAAGGATCCGTTATACTTTGTATGCCTGCATCCAGTGCAAGTGATGTTGGTGGTGTACAACCTAATGATGTGATTAATGAAGGATAAAAATTATTCAATGCTGCGAGCATTCTGGTTTTTTGTCCGGCAGTAAACATATTCATACAGGCATCGTCGCTGTAATCCATGTAATTCTGATACATATCACCATTAGGACCATTGGTACAGGAAATAGTAATACCTGCACAATTATAATTCTCATCCGCCTGATTAGGAGTATCTGAAACCAGATCGCTTCCGGTACATGCATTTCCATCATCTCCCCAAATGTGACGAAGATTAAAACAATGTCCGATTTCATGTGTGGCTGTACGGCCTAAATTGTAAGGGCTGCTAACAGTGCCGATTCGTCCAAATGAATCATAAACTATCACTACACCATAGGTATTACTTGGAGTTCCATTTGGAAATTCTGCATATCCTAATAAACCACCACCTAAATTACATACCCACATATTAAAATACTGATTTACATCCCATGCATCATCACCACCTGAAACATCAAATTTAACCAGGTCATCATCAATAAAAGAATTTACAGTGGTGAGGGTTCGAACAATTCCATTAGTTGCAGCACCGCTTGGATCACGTTGAGCCAGACAAAATTCCACTTCGATATCAGCAGCCACACCCTGAAAATAAGAGGGGGTATTGGTTGTGTCAGCATTTAATCTCCGGAAATCTTCGTTTAAAGCTTCAATCTGCGACTGTATTTGCGCATCAGAAATATTCTGAATTGCTGTTTTGTATACCACATGTACGACCACCGGTATGGTAACAACTACTTGCAGTCGTTGTGCAGTGGAAGGTGATTGCTGTTGTTTGGCAAGATATTTTTCCATCTTAGATTCTGCCTTCTGCATGGCTTTATCAAACACCGGATTGTTCTGACGCATTTTTTCCATGTGTTCTGAAGTACCACAACGATGCACCTGAGCACCGGCAGTAAATACAACAGCCAATAGAAGAGTAATTAATGAAGTAATTTTAATTCTCATTGTAGTTTAGATTTTAGGAATGAACAGCAAATAAACTAAAATAATAAAAAATACCCTAAAATTAATTGCCGGGCATGGATAAAAAACGCTGTAAGGGATTATATTATGCTGAGCAGGAAGGACTTATACTAAGATAATTCCAAAATATATCAACAGCATCAAGCCGTAAACCTTAAATTTAAGGCAAGGTGCACTCATTTTCATTAATAAATGGACAAAGAGCCGGGGAGAGGAAAAATTGTTGAAATGGATTTACCTGTAGCTTGTAAGTTGTTAAATCCAACCTGAATTGTAATCTTCGCTACCTTCCTGTGCAGATATTTCCATTTCACTACATAACATATCAACTACATATAAAATACAACCGCTTAACTCATATAAATTAATACCCTCTCAAAAATATTTCTTATGATTTTGTTTTACAAGTATTAATTCCCGCCAATGTATACAATGGAC
>JANOBN010000537.1:0-2596 GCA_031411675.1 Bacteroidota bacterium
GTTAGGTTATAACTTCCGGACTAGAACACTCAGAAGAAGAAGTGAGATGTTGCGACAAACCGTTAATTCAAGAACAAAAGAACTTCAGGAGAAAAATCTGGAACTTGCTAAGCTATCGTTAGTGGCATCAGAGACTGACAATGCCGTAATGATTTTTAATAGCAAACAAGAACTGGAATGGGTAAATACCGGTTTTGTGAAACTTACAGGATATTCACTTGCAGAAATCAGAAAAAGTAAACGCTATCATCTAGATGAATTAACATCTAACGCACTTGTTGCCGAAAATCTGGATGAATGCATTGCTGAAAAAAGATCTTTCATTTATGAGTCAGAGTTACTCAACAAGGAAGGGCGCCAATTATGGACTTCCAGCACTTTAACTCCTATACTTAATGAAAACGGGGTACTGTCTAATATAGTAGTGATCGATACCGACATCACCCTTAGGAAGCAAATGGAAGAACAGATCCGGGCTTCTTTGGAAGAAAGAGGCGTCCTTTTAAGAGAAATTCATCACAGAGTTAAAAATAACCTTCAGATCATTATCAGCCTTTTTAACCTCCAAACGCACTATGTGCAGGATGTAAATGCCTCCAAAGCGCTTCGTGAAGGCCAGAATCGTATTAAAAGCATGGCACTTATCCATGAGCGGTTCTACCAGAGTGACGGCCTTAGTAAAATCGACTTCGACGACTACATTAGACGCCTGACAGATAACCTGTTACAAACTTCGGGAATAACTTCCGACAGGGTGGTATTGAATATTATCTCAGAAAAAATATCTTTGGATATCGATACTGCCGTACCTTGTGGATTAATTATCAACGAAGTTGTATCTAATTCTGTAAAACATGCGTTTAACGACGGACGTAAGGGTGAGATAAGGATTCGGTTTAGTTATCTGAATGAGTCAGAGTACCGGCTGGAGATAGGAGATAATGGAGTAGGGCTTCCGGCAGATTACAAACTGGAAAACTCTGATTCGCTGGGGATACAGTTAATACATGCCCTCAGTGATCAGATTGATGGAAAATTAAGTGTTGACAGTACAAATGGAGTAAAATATACAATTGACTTCAAAACAATTCATAAATAAAAAACCATGAAAACGACCACAATTCTTGTTGTAGAAGATGAGAGTATTGTTGCAAAGGATATTCAGAGTACCCTGACGAAATTAGGTTACGATGTGCCTGCAACCGCTTCATCAGCAGTTATGGCCTATGAAAAATTAAAAGAAATTAAACCTGATTTGGTTTTTCTGGATATAAAATTAAAAGGTGATGTGGATGGTATCACCATCGCTGAACATATACAGGAGAATTATCGCATTCCGGTAATCTTCCTTACCAGTTATGTGGATCAGGCAACCCTCGATCGCGCAAAGGTTACCGAGCCGTATGGTTACATAGTAAAACCATTCAACGAAACAGATTTAAAAACAACTGTTGAAATGGCCTTGTTTAAGTTCGGTAGAGATAAAGAAATGCGTGAAAAAAATCAACGTCTTTCCAATGCACTGGCACAAGTGGATGAATCAATTATTCTTACAGATACTGATTGCCGCGTAACTTACATGAACAGCAAAGCAGAAACGACTCTGGGATTTGGAGCAGACTCAGCAGTGGGTATTGATTTATTTACCATGATGGGAATAGAGCAGGAGGGTGGAGTAGCCATTCGCAAAGAAGATATTGTAACCGGCATGATGAATAATGAAGCCATGGAATACAATGACTGCTTCCTTTTGGTTCGACGTGATAACAGCAGTTTACCGGTTTCTATAACATCATCTCCGGTTCGTGATGAAAAGAATAACCTCATCGGAAATGCATTGGTAATTATGGAGCGTCAGTCAGGCATGGATAAGGCCGATAGACAAGCGGTGATGCAGAATACTTTCATCGAACATCCAATCATTCAAAACTCCTTCTTTGTAAAGAAAGGATCAATGCTGGTGAAAGTGTATCTGGATAATATCAGCTGGATACAGGCAATGGATAACTATGTAATCATACAAACCAATACCGATCAGTTTGTAATTCATTCTACCATGAAAGATATTGAAGCGAAGTTGCCCAACACTAAATTTTTAAGGGTACATCGTTCTTATATCATTCCAATTGATAAAATAAATGTACTGGATGAAAACACTGTTTTGATTGGTGATAAAACCATTCCGATTGGAAAATCCTATAAAGAAACCTTTATGGCACGATTGAATTTCTTATAAAACAGAAACAAAATTTATAGTAAAAGCCTGCATGAAAATGCGGGCTTTTTTTTATTACTTCTATTATAAATAACCATTGTATGATCGCTGATTCGTTTGATTTAGTGATTGCGCTGATTTTTTTAATTGCATCTAGCGCCTGTAACTCGTCCTCGTTTGAAACGAGGATGCATTCAAAAGATCAATAGAAATGGACTCATCCTATGCGTTTGAAACGCATTAAATATATTTCAAGATTGCTCAAGCCCTTAATCGCCTTCATAATTGATTGCGACTCAGAAAAAATAGTCATCCGTATCAATTATAATTCGTGCTAGCGCGTTGCAAACGCGCAATTAGTGCATCCTCGTTGCAAACGAG
>JANOBN010000538.1:0-3418 GCA_031411675.1 Bacteroidota bacterium
CCCCAGACTAGCGCGTAGTTGCACTGCGTGCCTTTTAAAAAATCACCAATAGTAACATAAGGTTCAAGTGTAGTTGCACTGCATACCTCAAACATCAATCAAATATCAGACTGGCGCGTAGTTGCACTGCGTGCCTTTTGAAAATGAACAATAGTAACATAACGTTCAAATGTAGTTGCACTGCATACTTCAAACATCAATCAAAGAACATACCGGCGCGTAGTTGCACTGCATGCCTTTTTAAAATCATCAATAGCGACATACTCTTCAAATGCAGTTGCACTGCATACGCAAATCATACATCAACCGTCAACGCTCCCGATATTATCTTTATGTTCAATGACTAAGTAGTTAAAAATAGAAATCAAATGCAATAGTATCGGCAGGGTTTATAAAAACTGTTGTATCTCTTGTAGTAGTGATATTATTTTTTTTTACAGTATATACGATATGATCCGACTCATTTGAATTCATTGGAGTAATAAGCTCTCTGTCTATATTGGACCCATAATAGGTTATCGAATGAGGCGTACTTGAATACTGATTTATACTTACTTCATCGTAAATATTGTAAGGATTAATATTTTTAACATGAATCCTGGTAAATCCATATGGTACTAAAGAAAAATTTAAAGTTATAGCAGTGTTGTCTACGATGTACTGTGTTGTATTTGTTATATAATTTGCCTTAGAACAAGTTATATCGAATCCTCCGTTTTCATACAACCATTCCATTTTATAATCTCCGTTTTCATCTGTAATGTCAGAAGCAAATGATTTTGTAGAGGAATAGGATGTGAGCGAATTATAATAATTTTTGATCAGGGATACTCTAACTCCTTTTACACCGGCGCCTGAGTATAAATCAGTAACACGACCATTAATATAATATTCTCCTTCATGGTCTTTTTTACATGCTACAGTTTGCAAGAGTTGAATAAATACAAAAATGGAAATTACGCTTGCGGTATACGAATTCAGTACATTTCTTTTACCCATGCTTTTTAATTTATAAATAAGTGGTTGAAAGGAATATCAAATATAATACGGAATTTCCAAACCACAGACTGGCGCTTAGTTGCAAGGTGTGCCTTTTAAAAAATCACCAATAGTAACATAACGTTCAAATTTAGGTGCACTGCATGAATCAGCCATAAACCGAAGCTGAGAATCATAATCCCTGCCCCCTTAAAGCGCAACAAAACCACCTTGTAGAACAGTGAAAGTACATTTGCCACCATGGCAACATTATAAAGCATTGATAAATAATACTTTATAGAGAATTATAAGATTTTTACAACGGGTCTGGAATTGTTAAAAACCATGCTGCTAATTCAAAAAAAAAGTTATATTATTGCTTTACAAAACAAATACGTTAAACTCGTAAATCTTCCAAAACATGATTAAGAAATTACAATTGGGCATCCTTGCCAAAGGGATGCTGGTTATTTTAATGGTATTTACAACAATGCATGTTGCTGCACAAGGTAATTCAGCTTATTGGCAATCATTATCGTCATTAACAGGTAAGGAAAATCTGATTTCAGAAAACAAGAAAAATCTTTCAAAGTTCCGTTTGTATCAATTAGATATTGATGGTTTGAAAGCAGCATTATTAAATGCACCGATGCGTGGAACTTCTGCTGCGGAATTAAATACAATAATTTATTTTCCTGATGCGGAAGGTGGAATACAATCATTTCAGGTATATGAAATGTCGAATATGGAACCTGCATTAGCAGCACAATTTCCGGAAATAAAATCATATGTTGGAAAAGGTATTACTGATCCTTCTGCTATTATTTATTTCAGTGTATCCCCTCTGGGTTTAGAAACCATGCAGTTGAATGCTGATAAGCAGGCCGTTTTAATTGAACCTTATACAACCGATAAAAGCTCTTATGCAGTTTACAACAAAGGTGACCGTAATGGTTCACTTGGAACATTTGAATGTAAAATAATCAATACAGTAGATAAATCAATTAACTCCGGTGGCGTTTTAAATCGTCCGAATGCTGATGATGGTTTGTACCGTACTTTCCGTCTTGCATTATCAGTTACCGGTGAATACACCACTTTTTTCGGAGGTACACAAGCACTTGCTTTGGCGGGAATGAATGCAACCATGACAAGAGTAAATGGTGTTTTCGAAATTGATTTTGGAATACACATGAACCTGATCGCCAACAACAATCTTTTAATATATACCAATGCAGCTACCGATCCTTATTCTGCTGCTGCAGCCGGTTCTAATGGTGCGTGGAATCTCGAATTACAGCAAAACTTAACTGCAGTAATTGGAAATGCAGGATATGACGTCGGACATTTATTTGGCGCCAGTGGCGGTGGTGGAAATGCAGGATGTATTGCATGTGTTTGTGTGAATCCCGTAAATGCAAATTCTTTGAAGAAAGGCAGTGGCTTCACCTCACCTGCGGATGCGATTCCTCAGGGAGATAATTTTGATATAGATTATGTTGCACATGAAATGGGTCATCAGTTTGGCGGTAATCACACATTCACTTTCAGCAATGAAGGAACCATTGCACAAACAGAACCTGGTAGCGGAAGTACCATCATGGGCTATGCAGGAATTACAGGCACCACCGATGTGCAGCCGCATAGCGATGCATATTTTCATGCGGTAAGTATTCAGCAAATTACCAATTATGTAAAAACAACAACATGTCAGGTAAATACAGCAACCGGCAATGCAATACCAACTGCTAATGCAGGTTTGGATTACACTATACCACGTGCTACCCCGTTTGCATTAACAGGAACAGCAACCGATGCCAATGATGTTGCTTTAACTTATTGCTGGGAGCAAATGGATGTAGGAGCTCCTGCTACAACATTTCCAAATATCTCTAATGCAACAGGTGTTGCATTTCGTTCATTTATACAATCATCCAGTCCCACAAGATTTTTCCCTGCACTTACAACAATTAAAGCAGGTGCAACATCTTCAACATGGGAAGCAGTACCAAACGTAGCACGCTCCATGAACTTCCGTTTTACCGTTCGTGATAATCATGCAGGAGGTCCGGCAAATAACAGCGATGATATGATTGTTACCGTTAGCACAGCCTCCGGACCATTTGTTGTAACAGCTCCCAATACAGCAGTAACATATGCAGGTGGATCAACACAAAATATTACCTGGAATGTAGCATCAACAACTTCAGCACCGGTTAGTTGTGCCAATGTAAAAATTTCTCTTTCTACTGATGGAGGAAATACATTTCCAACAGTATTAATTGCAAGTACAGCAAACGACGGAACTGAATCGCTAACCATTCCGAATGTGGCAACCACCGCAGCAAGAATAAAAGTGGAAGCAGTAGGAAATATCTTCTTTGATATCTCTAATACTAATTTCAATATTATAGCTGCTCTATCAACTTTCACATTCAAT
>JANOBN010000539.1:0-5400 GCA_031411675.1 Bacteroidota bacterium
GGAGCGCACAAGGAATTTATGATCTGGCAGATTATGTGTTTGTATTTGACGTAACCAATGGACTGCCTGCAGGATATTCCTATGCACGAAACAATGCGGAATTGACACTTGGTATTGGATCATTTGAAGAACCCAACACCAGCTTTGGAGAAGTATTGCTGCAAGATGCAAGCGGTAACTGGAGTACTCCGTTACAATTTATCAGTAATTAAATAACCTAAAACCAAATTTTATGAAAACGATAAAAATCAGTTTATATATATTCCTTCTAAGTATTATTTCCAATAATGCCACGGCCACTTCCTATACATGGAATGGAAGCACGAATTCATTCTGGAATGTTTCTTCTAACTGGACTCCCAATGGTATTCCGGGTAGCAGTGATAATGTAACCATTGTAACAGCAACTTATTCTGTTGATCTGGATACTGTTCGTTCAATTACTGCTTTTACCATGACCAGCGGCACATTGAGTTTAAGTCGTTATAATTTAACGATTAACGGCAATGCCACATTTAACGGAGGCACCATTTCAGGCTCTGATGGTAAACTGCTTCCCCGGGGAAGTGTTACTAATTTCCACGGCACTACCTTCAATTGCAAAGTAGATGCTATTAGCGGGCAAATTAAAATGAATGGAGGTACTTTTAATGATAGTTTAATCGTTGATCAATCCGGAACCAGTAGTACTACCGGCGATGGAGGTGGTACATTTAATAAACCTGTCATCATTAAAAAAACGGGTAGCAGCTATTTAAAATTAGGAAATCTGTATCCGGATATTTTTAATGCTAATGTAATAGTATATAATACCGGTAACAATCAAATTCAGTTTAGTTATGGTGCAGCCGGTACGAAGTTTCGTGGAAACATTGTATTAAATAATACCGGAATTGCAGACGGAGTTACCTTTGGCTCCAATGAAGGAACAACAACACTCGATAGTGGTAAAACATTAACCATTGGCAGCAACGACTTTACTGATGCAACATTATTACTGAAGAATTTTCATCAACAATGAACAACTGTTCAGGAATTTGCATTAGCCGGAACCTCCATCTTAAATATTAGTGGAAGTGTCTTTGAAGGGCAGGTGTATTTTACTGCACCATCTGTGCTTTGTAAAACCTCCGTTTTTTATAATCAGGCCATGTTTGTAAAGACTGCCAACAATGCCAACTACTGGGATGGTGGAAATACCTTTTATGGGAAGTTGATATTAGTAAACAACGGTGCCAATAACAGCAGCATCAGAATGGCATTAACTATTGGAGATAATTATTTGGGTAATGTAGAGCTTAGCACTTATTACGGAACCATACAAATGGCTTATGCTGATACCAATGATTTTAAAGGAAGTATTGAAATAAACGATGCAAAAGTGACTTTTAATTCTGGCAATGGCATAGTAAATATGTGTGGAAGTATAACTCAATCATTAAAAGGCAATGCTGATTTTGTGATTGATAAAATGATCATTAACAAACCCTTCGGAGAAATACAATTGGTGAAAGAATTACTCATTGATTCTTCTTTAACGTTTGTGAAAGGGATTATTACCAATCACACAGGTGTGGAGCGGGTTGTTTTTAGGGCAGGGAGTAAGGTGGTGGGAGTAAGTGATTCAGGATATGTGAGTGGTCCGGTGAAGAAGATTGGAAATTCGGCTTTTGTTTTTCCTACGGGGAAGGATGGTAATTATCGGGGAATTGGTATTAGTGCACCTGCAAATGGAACAGATGCATTTACGGGTGAGTATTTTACTAGCCCTCAAAATTTGGGGAACGCCATTGACACTTCCCTGGAAAGGATTAGCAGCTGTAATTATTGGACTTTGAACAACGTTTCCGGCAATGCCAATGTTAAAGTGTCGCTTGGTTACAAGTCGAACGCATGTGACATGACTAATTTATCGTTGCTTACTATTGCAACGTTTGTAAATAATAAATGGCAGGCTGCAGATTCTGTTATAGTGTTGGGTAGTCCTCAAGGGGTAGTTCAAACAAATAATCCACAATCAGTTTTTGGCGTGTTTCTTATGGGCCATTTAAGGTTGGTGCAGCCCGGAAATTGCAACTTCACTACTCCAAACTCAACACTATGCTGCCAAGAATTAATATGCAATGGCAATTTTGAACAGGCAACAGTACTTGCTTCTACTTTGAATCCATTTTATTCTTTGGATTATAGTTCCTTGAATAGAAGTTATGCTACAGGTACATGCACACCTCATATATCTGAAGTAGTTAATTGGGAAGACTATGATTGTGCATTAAGTACGGCCAATGTTTTTTTAAGAAACAGTCAATTTATTTTTCCAGGCACTCCCAACCATCCGACTTTCGGAATACCAGATAATGATGTCGCAAACTGGGGCGCAGGATCCTATGGCCTTGTTGAAACATGGGATGGCTCTCCTGCTAATATCAGATATATTGGAATTGCCCCCACAGAAGGTGTTCTTACAAATTTAATACGCCCGGTAGTCGCAAACAGAGATTATATTCTATCATTTCACTCTATAGTGGTTCCTACAATAGGCTCCATAACTTCTAATATTACGCTCGATGTATATTTACGTGAAAATTTTAATAGTGGGTTAACTCAAAGCATCTTTCCATCATCACAACCTACTATTACTTATACAAATCCACCTCTTCCACCAGCCACAGCAACGTGGCAATTGGTGAAGCGATGCTTTAAAACACCTGCAACAATGGTAAATATGGAAAATTTGTTTTTTATTGGTGTTCCCAATATTGATCCCAGTATAGTTCCCTATTGTTTTATTGATGATGTATCATTAATTGAAGTACCATATGCAGGAGAAGGAGCAACGGTTTGTGCAGGACAAACCGTGCAATTGGGTTCTTGCAGCAATACTACAAATACTACTTTTACATATAGTTGGACCTCTTCACCTGCCGGATTTACTTCTACCCTGCCTAACCCACCTGTTACACCTTTAATAACAACGGTATATACGCTTATTGTTGCGGAACCGGGAGGTTGTACATTTACCAGTAGTACAACGATCAATATTATTTCCGGCCCTTCTGCGCCTCCGATAATTAGCGGTGCAGTGTATGAATGTTCCAGAGTCGATGACTATCCTATAACAAACTTTAATCCTGCACTTATATATACTTACAATATACAATCTGGTACAACAATTTATGGAAATGGTTTTGTTAATCCAAATGGAATAATTACAATACCTCCGTCTGTATTAACACCATGCACACTTACCGTTATAGTCAACTCTGGCACACCATGTGAGGCAAAAACCGATTTTATTATTTATGCCTGCTGCAAAGGGTCACTTCTTCTTCCTAGTAATTTTGAACTTACCTTTACTGATATGAAGGTAAGCGACATCAGTGCATTGGTTACAAATTCAACTATTCCACTTTCTGTTGCATCTGCCAGTACGCTGCTTGTAACAATAAATCCGGCCGTTAATCAATTAAGCACATATAGTTTTAATAACTTAAGCATTGCAATAAACGGTAAGTTATATGTTGATAAAAGCTTGGATTTTGCATATTTGGAAATCTTTCTGGGGCCAACTGCCGAAATTATCGTTTTGCCGGGATTTGAATTAAGAATTGCACAGTTGGTTTATTTTAAAAGCTGTGGAGAATATATGTGGAATGGAATTACTGTGCAAAACGGAGCTAGATTTTATACAAACGGTAATCCGCATTATATTGATGATGCAATTGTTGCCATTACCGCAGAACCTACTTCTCTTATCTCTGTAAATTCGATGGTATTTAATAAAAACTTAACCGGAATAAAGTTTAATGGTGGTATTGATCGAGAAGATTGTATTCGTAATTCAACTTTTCGTTGTTCTCAATTTTCAGTAGCGCCTGGCACCGTCTTCCCCGCAGTAAATCCGCCTTCAACTAATCTTAATCTACAACCTCTTTTGCCATTAAATATAAGAGGGCATTCCGGTATTGAGTGTGTTGATGTACACAAAAGCAGTACTCAGATTGGTTTAACAATTGGAGTGGATAATACTACGTTCGAGCCAATACATCCAACTAGTCAACCAACTTGTCCAAACACTTCATTTCCTTGTACGAACTATTTTTACAATTTAGATTTTGGGGTGTATGCTACTGGATCTGACATCTCGTTCATTGCCAACAATTTTGATCACATTGATAATCCATTAAATAATACCGGTGGATTTAATACCATTGGCAGCACACTACCGGCTCAGGAAATTGGATCAGCCATTTTTATGCAGTCAGATCGGCTGGGATATAAGGGTAGCATAAAAGCGGATCACTACTTATTAGGTGGAGGAGTCAATCAAATGAGAAATGAATTTATAAATTGCAAGAGGGGTATATATATAAGATCTAATTCGGAAAGTGCTATTCAGCGCAATAGTTTTGACAGATGTACTTTTGCCGGTGTTGATATCAATGATGTTCATCTTAATGATATTGCTTTTGTAGATTTTAATACTTTTAAAGAGTGTACAAAAGGAATTCGATTCCGGGAAATACAAAATGCAACCTCTGTTAAAGCCACGTATAATACTTTCAGTTATGATCCATCTTTATTACCGGTTCCAACACCAACGGGTACACAGTACTCTTCGCAGGCAATAGTGGTAGAAAATGTACCTATATTAAACAATGGCGGTGGCTTAGCGCCCGTAAATGCCACTATTGAAAATAACACCATGAGCAGTATTGGATCAACCGGAATTTTTCAACGTTTGGCAAATAATACTTCACTTTCCAATAATGTTATTCTAATTCCATCTACATCCAATAGTAGTAAAACAGGCGGCATACAAATTTACAGCAGTTACTCCAATGTAATAGTGAATGCCAACTACATTGAATTTGGTGGTGTGGCTGCCCAACCGGGGCCGTTTGGAGTAAGGCTGATAGGTTCCACAGCTATTAATGTAACCAACAATGTATTTTCTAATTTAAGAAGGGGTATCTTCACGCAACAAGTAAGTGCGCCCATAACTATTGGGTGTAATCTGTTTAATGCAAATTTCGATGCCCTCGATTTAAGAAATAGTGATGTTGGTGATCAGGGAAGTGCAGCCGCACCAAGTGATAATCAATGGATTTCAACTATCAATAATGATATTTTTGGAAACTTGCTTTCGACTCAAAGAAATTGGTGGTATAGAAATTCTACAAACTACGTTCCGGTAACCATAAATCCATTTGGGCTCGCAATGCCAAATTTTAGTACCCCAAGCGCTATATATTGTTCCCAGCCAAGCAATGGTTTTCCAAGTCGTCTCATTTATATATTAAATGTGATTAATAATCAAGGAGGGTTTGCTTTTTTAGATGCTTCAGAGCGCTATAGTATATATAAATTGACTTACCTCGAGCTAAAACGAGATACAAT
>JANOBN010000540.1:0-5245 GCA_031411675.1 Bacteroidota bacterium
TGCAAAGTAGTAAAAACTTTTTTATCACTTCCCTGAATACGGGGGGAAATGACATTAATAGTACAGTTAAGCTCTTGTGCCTTGCCTATGCCAAATATCATCAGCATTACTATTAAAGAGGAAAGTTTACGCATGTGTTAATTCTATTATTTTATTTACAATGTCAGCAGCCACTTCTTTTTTACTCTTGAGATCAAAATTTATCACCTTTTCCTTCTTGTCTATAAGGGTTATTTTATTGGTATCCTTTTCAAAGCCTGCGCCATGATCTGCTAAGGTATTTAAAACAATGAGATCAAGATTTTTTCTTTTCAGTTTATCTATTGCATGCCGCAGTGCATCTTCTGTTTCCAGGGCAAACCCCACCAGAAATTGGTTGTTTTTTTTCTGCTGACCCATTTGTGCCAGTATATCAACGCTGGGGGTTAATACAATATTGGGACTGGCTGAACTCTTTTTAATCTTCTGTTCAGCTACTACCTCGGGTGTATAATCAGCAACTGCTGCCGACATAATAATGATGGATGATTTTGTAAATTCAGATAAGCATGCATCAGCCATCTGTTTTGCAGACTCCACTCCTATATAATGAATACCGTAAGGTTGCACCAGATTATTCGGACCGGCAACTAAAGTAACATTGGCGCCATGACTTCGTAACTGTTCTGCAATCGCAAATCCCATTTTTCCTGACGATCTGTTGCTGATAAAACGAACCGGATCGATTGCTTCTCTGGTAGGTCCTGCTGAAACGAGTACATTAATTCCTTTCAGTTCATTGCCGGTCAAAAAAAAATCAACAACAGCTTTAAGCAGTGTTTCCGGTTCTTCCAAACGACCTTCACCAGTCAGACCGCTTGCCAATTCGCCTTTGGCGGGGCCAACGATAAAATGTTTTCTTTTTGACAATACTTCCAGATTATTCTGAGTTGCAGGATGCAAGTACATATCGTGATCCATTGCAGGTGCTATCATAACCGGACATCTTGCCGATAAATAAGTGGCCAGCAAAAAATTATCACATTGACCTGTGGCCATTTTTGAAATGATATTTGCAGTTGCCGGTGCCACTAGCATCAGGTCTGCCCACATACCGAGTTCTACATGGTTGTTCCAGTTGCCTCCCTCACCTAAAAAGTCAGTATACACTGTATTTTTTGAAACAACTGACAGTGTTAAAGGGGTTATAAAAGAAGATGCCGGGGAAGTCATAATAACCTTAACCCCGGCACCTTCTTTAATAAGCAACCGACAAAGATCAGCGGCTTTATAGGCAGCAATACTTCCGGTAATGCATAACAAAACTTTTTTACCGCTTAATTTCACGGATATAAATTATTGATTTTCTCTGGCAGGATTCCGATGATAAATTTTACCATCAAGATATTCCTGTATTGCTATCAATGAGGCTTTTGGAAGTCGCTCATAATATTTTGAAATTTCAATTTGCTCACGATTTTCAAAAATCTCTTCGAGGTTATCGCTGATGCTTGCAAATTCAGAGAGTTTCTCTGTTAACTCTTCTTTTAATTCAGAAGAGATATGATTTGCTCTTTTTGCCAATACTGCCAGTGTTTCATAAACATTGGTAGTTTTTTCTTCAAAATTCACCAGATCGCGTGTGATAGTGGTGTTTGTTGATGATTTATAATTTGCCATTTCAGTTATTTATAAAGGGATAAGCATTTGATAGCTTATCCCTTTGTTTGGGGGCGTAAAGATAGTAAATCAGCCGATGAAAACGTGATTTTACGACAACAATTCCATCAATTTATCTTTTAAATGATAAAAAAACCGGTCAAAACAGGCCAATCCTTCATTTTATATCGGATTTAAGCAACTATTCTGCCTGACCGGGAGCTGAACATATTTCCGAATTTCCAGGAAATCAGCAGGTATTAATTTCCCATTTCTCAATAAAAAAAGGAATTTCATAAACGAAATAAAGCAAATAAGCATCTAAAGGCAAGTTGACCTTATGTCTTTATCTCCAAAAAGCAAAAAGTGAATCGATACTGTTATTAATCCTGTAGCACATGAATTCAGCAAAGATGATTAGAGATAAATAGCATAATCAACGTACCTTTTGGTCCTAATTAAAGGCTATTCGATTTTATTTATCGCAATAATAACGGTGTAATTAAACAGAAGACAAACAATCAAAAACTCAATAGGACTTCATATCTCCGGCATTTGCAATTCCCTTTTCAATTCAAATGAAAGCTGAATGAAAAGGCTCAGAAATCCCCTGAAAATATCATCTAATTATTCAAATGACCTTCTGTATTTAAACCTTATCCGATTAACATTAATACAATAAATCTTAGCCGGCAGGCTGAATAAGTATTGCTTTAACAGATCTGAGAAAATATAATTCTATTTGCTTAACCTAACGAAAACAGAATAATCTGAAGTAGCGGAAAAATCAATTCTTCAAAGAAACAGAATCTCTTTTTTCCAATTCTCTGTTTATCTCCTTATATGCTCTTTCGGCATCCTGCAGGTATTTACTTTGCGGGAATTCATCCACAAGTTTCAGGTAGTTTTCACGGGCATCTTTCATACGCTGCACAAATTTTGATTCCACACTATTAGTTGCAAGCAAATAAGATGAACGGAAAACCAAATAACGGATTTCTTCCTTGTAAATAGTAGCCGGATAATCGGCAATTACATTTTGAAGTGCAGAAACTGCAGCTTTATAATTACCGGTTTTAAAATATAGTTTTGCATTAGCATAAGCCTTTGTTTCAAGCTTCATCCTCAGTTCGTCAATAAGATTATTTGCCTCAGCCACTTTGGGGCTTTTTGGGTACCTATTAGCAAACAACTGGAACTTATTTATTGCATCAATTGAACTGGACTGATCAAGGCTGGGAACAGGAGATTCAAGATAAAAACAATAAGCGTACATAAACTGAATTTCTTCTGCATATGTGCTGTTTGGATAAGTTAAAAGGAAATTATTAAAGTGATATGATGCCATCACATAATCACCGATGTGGTAATTGCAATAAGCGTAATAATAGTACACCTTCTCCCCTTTTTCAGTTCCGCGATAGGCGACCATAAGTTCTTCCAGAAGCTGTAATGAGCGGTAATAATCTTCTTTTAGAAAATATTTTTCAGCTGTTTCAAACTTCAAATTCATGTCAGTTCCTTTCAAAATTCGCTGATAATTACTGCATGAGTTTAGCAGAATTACTGTAGAAATTAACAAAAGATAAATACTTTTCATTGTTTTAATCATTTTGCAAATGTAGAAAAAAAGACGTATTTCAGAGTAGAAATGTATTCTTTGCACATTAACAACGAAGTGTTGAAAACATTATTGTTATATAAGATATTAGTTTTATTTTTGTACAGATATTTCGGTCATCATAAATGATGCGGAAATCGAAAGTCAGAAAATCAAAGAAAAAAGCTGAAGCAAAAATTTAGATGAAAGATATTTTCGAAAAAATTAAAGAAAACAGAGGTCCGCTGGGAATGCATGCTAAAGATGCACATGGTTATTTTACATTTCCCAAGTTAGAAGGTGATATTTCCAATAAAATGATATTCCGGGGCAAAGAGCGTCTTGTTTGGTCATTAAACAATTATTTGGGTCTGGCCAACCATCCTGAAGTCCGAAAGGCCGATGCTGATGCATCAGCCCAATATGGCTTAGCCCTTCCGATGGGAGCCAGAATGATGAGCGGCAACAGCAACCCGCATGAGCAATTAGAAAGTGAGTTGTCTTCCTTTATGCGTAAAGAAGACACTATATTATTGAATTTCGGTTATCAGGGTATGGTAAGTGCTATTGATGCACTTGTTGATCGCCATGATGTAATAGTCTATGACAGCGAATCGCATGCTTGTATAATAGACGGACTTCGTCTTCATATGGGAAAGCGCTTTGTTTACCCTCACAATGATATCGCTTCACTGGAAAAGCAATTAGAAAGAGCAGAAAGGCTGGTTGAAGGAACTAACGGAGGCATCCTTGTAATTACTGAAGGTGTTTTTGGTATGAGTGGCGATCAGGGTTTGCTAAAAGAAATTGTAGCATTAAAGAAAAAGCATTCATTTCGTTTATTTGTTGATGATGCCCATGGTTTTGGTACTATGGGTCGCACCGGCGCCGGAACAGGTGAGGAACAAGATTGCCAGGATGGTATTGATATTTATTTCGGCACCTTTGCCAAGTCAATGGCTTCCATCGGAGCATTTATTTCCAGCGATGAGCAGTTAGTGGAATACCTTAGATATAATATGCGTTCACAGATTTTTGCCAAAGCATTGCCAATGCCTTTAGTTATTGGTGCATTGAAGCGTTTGGAACTTCTGCGTACCCAGCCCGAATTGAAAGATCGTCTTTGGAAAATAGTACATGCTTTACAAAAAGGACTAAAAGATGCCGGTTTCGAAATTGGTAATACCAATTCTCCGGTAACACCGGTATTGTTAAATGGTACTATCCCTGAAGCAACAAATCTGATTCTTGACCTGCGGGAAAATTATGACATCTTCTGCTCTATGGTTGTTTATCCTGTAGTTCCAAAAGGTGTTATTATGCTCCGCCTGATTCCCACGGCAGTGCATACTATGGAAGATGTAAAGTATACAATTGATGCATTTAAAATAATTATTGAAAACCTGAAAGCAGGTAAATATAATGTTGATAAAATTGTAACTGCATAACATATATATTTGCATCAGATATTTGTATTTGATGAAATGAAAATGATGAGTTGAAAAAATGAAACTTTTAAAAAGTTTCATTAAAGTGAAACAAAATTTGAACATTAACAGTTTAACCATAACAAATTAATCATTAACCAATTCAAATTTAAATTAAACATGAAACAAAAATCAGAAATGAAAGCTGCTACAGTGGTTACTGGAACCAGCAAAACATCAAATTCAAAAAGCACTGTTGGTGCTGCTACAACTTCACGCGTTATTGGCTTTAAATTAGCTAACGTTGAAGCTGCTGCTGCTAAGAAAGGCGCTAAAAAAGCTGCTAAGAAAGCAACTAAGAAGGCTGCTAAAAAAGGCGGAGCTAGAAAAGCTGCTAAGAAAGGAGCTAAAAAATCTGCTAAGAAAGCTGCTAAAAAAGGAGCTAGAAAAGCTGCTAAGAAGGCTGCACCAAGAAAAGCTGCTAAGAAAGCTGCTAGAAAAGCTGCCCCAAGAAAGGCTGCTAAAAAAGGAGCTAGAAAAGCTGCTAAAAAAGGAGCTAGAAAAGCTGCTAAAAAGAAAT
>JANOBN010000541.1:0-2856 GCA_031411675.1 Bacteroidota bacterium
CATAATTTGGGCCGGTAAGAGTAAGGTCAATACCCGGAGTTAAAGGTGAAACTGTTGAATAAGTCACGGTATCTCCCGCAGAAGGGAAATCTGTATCATCAATGGTAATCTGGGCATTAGATAATGAAACGGTGAGTAAAAGGCAAAGTAAGGATAAGAATCTGATCATGATTGTAAGTATTTACCTGCAAACCTAGAATAATTCTTTTATAATACCCGTTTTTCTATTAACAATTCAAAGGTAAAAAAACCTGATATCCGATCCTAAAGAACCTCATTGCTTAATTTCTTCTTTTTAGTATTGTATCAATCTAAAATAATGAGAAAAATAAAGAAATTCAGTTTAGTTATTACGGCTTTTTGTCTTGCAGTTTTTAATTCCATTCCTGTCAAAGCACAAATACCGGTCTTTGAGTCTTATGAAGCTAAAGTTTGGTCCGATTCCGTTCTGGCTGGAATGACTTATCAGGAAAAAATAGGTCAGTTATTTATGGTGGCTGCATGGTCAAATAAAGACTCCATACACATAAACTATATTACCGGTTTGGTAGATTCGCTTAAAATCGGAGGATTAATATTTTTTCAGGGCGGACCACTAAGGCATGCGAATCTGGTTAATTTCTATCAGTCTCGTTCACGTATACCGATTATGATTGGTATTGATGGTGAGTGGGGCTTAAGTATGAGGCTGGACAGTACCATCCGTTTCCCGCGACAAATGACACTTGCTGCAGGCGGTAACGATTCTTTGATTTATCAAATGGGAAAGGAAATCGGACGTCAATGCAAGAGAATCGGAATACATATCAATTTTGCTCCTGATGTTGATATCAATAATAATCCGGCAAATCCGGTAATAAATAGTCGCTCATTCGGAGAAGATAAATATACTGTTGCTAGGCTGGGTAAATTATATATGAAAGGGATGCAGGATGAAAATGTGTTGGCCTGCGCAAAACATTTTCCCGGTCATGGTAATGCTGATACTGATTCACACTTTTTTTTACCCGTAATAAATCAGACCGCAATTGAAATGGATTCAGTAGAATTATTTCCATTTCGTGAATTGATTAAGGCAGGTGTTGGATCAGTAATGGTTGCCCATTTAGAAGTTCCTTCTCTCGATACCAATGCTTCTCTGGCTTCCACATTATCTAATTCCATTGTTACCGGTTTACTAAAACAAAAAATGGGGTTTAAAGGTCTGATTATTACAGATGCCTTAGATATGAAAGGGGTAGCAAACAAATACAATTCCGGTGAATTGGAATTAAAAGCATTGCTGGCCGGTAACGACATCCTGTTAAATACTGAAAATGTATATGCCGCAGTTAACAGAATTCATTTTGCCATTCAAAACTGCGAAATATCTCAGGAATCGATTGATGAGCATGTCAGCCTCATTTTGAAAGCCAAATACTGGTGTGGTCTCAATCATTATAAGCCCGTTGAAAAAAATGATTTGCTAATGGATTTGAAAACAGAAGAAGGGCAGTGGTTGAATTATCGGCTTTATGAAAACTCATTGACTTTATTAAGAAATAACGACAATACAATTCCGGTTAAGCCATATCAGAATAAAAAAATTGCATCATTGGTAATTAATGATATTAAAAATAATCTTTTTCAGCAAACATTAAATAATTACGCAAAAGTTGATTGTTACAGTATGTCATCTATAGCTACTTCAAACGAAAGAAATGCGCTTTACGACACGCTGGAAAAATACGATCTTGTTGTAGCCAGTATACATAATACATCCACCAATGCCGCTAAGAATTTCAGCATCACTGAACCGATGCAGGATATGGTGGATAAATTATCCTGCAATAAAAAGAATATTCTTTGTTTGTTCGGCAACCCATACACTGCATTAAAATTTAATAATCTGGATTATTTTAATGCTGTTATTTTGGCCTATGAAGACACTTATCTTCCTCAATATTTCACCGCACAAACTATTTTCGGAGGTAATACTTTTAATGGCAGGCTCCCGGTAAGCCTTACTGAAAAATGGAAATTTGGCGACGGTGAGAATATCCGGCTACAACAGGTATTAAAGTATAGTATGCCGGAAGAGGTGGTAAAAGAAATGGACCCTGTGTTGATGGTGGATTCAATTATTACAAATGCAATTAAAGATTCTGTTTTCCCTGGTTGTCAGGTGCTTGCTGTAAGTAATGGAAAAATCTTTTATAATAAAGCATTTGGTAATCCGGTATACGGCGATTCCACTAAAGTGAAGGTAAATGATCTTTATGATATTGCTTCTGTTACTAAGATTGCATCCACTTCATTGGCAGTAATGTATCTGTATGAACATCATAAACTCGATTTGAATGCAAAAATTTCAAAGTATCTTCCTGAGCTTAAAAAAACAAACAAAGCAAATATAATACTCCGTGATTTAATGGCACATCAGGCAGGACTTAAGCCCTGGATCCCATTTTACAAATCTACACTTGATTCCGGTAAGCTTTCTGCGGATATATATAGTAACACAAAAGAGGATGATTTCACAGTTCATGTGGCTGATAGTATTTGGATGTTGGAGAAACATAAAGAAAAAATATGGAATGAAATTGTTGCTTCTCCTGTGGAGAATCCGGGTAATTATGTTTATTCTGATTTTGGACCGATTATTCTTCAAAGAATAGTTGAAAAAATTACCCGTGATTCTATCAGTGTTTTTGTCAGAAAACATTTTTATGAACCACTGGGCCTATGGAGGATTACTTTTAACCCGTTAAATAATTTCCCTTCTGCAGAAATTATTCCTACAGAAATGGATACTGCATTCAGAAAGCAGTTAGTACATGGTTATGTACATGATCCGGCTGCAGCAATGATGGGTGG
>JANOBN010000542.1:0-4069 GCA_031411675.1 Bacteroidota bacterium
CGGCTGTTGAATCAGCGTATGCTGTAATAGACACGGGAGGAAATGGAACCTTCACTTTCAGCTCAGCAGTAAGTGGCGGAACCTATTATCTGATGGTATCACACCGTAGTTCTATTGAGACCTATAGTTCCAATCCAATGACCTTAGGATCTACCAACAGCTACAACTTCACTACCAGTGATACCATGTCATATGGTCCGAATATGAAAGACATCTTTGGAGATGGAACAGCATGGGGATTATATACCGGTGATATCTTCGATGCAGTGAATCTGTTTGCAGAAGGCCATGATGGAGCAGTAGATGTATTCGATTACTTAATACTGGATGCAAGTATCCAGGCAGGAGATCAGGGTTACTATATTACCGATCTGAATGGTGACGGAGCAGTAGACGTATTCGACTACTTGATATTCGATCCAAACATTCAGGCAGGTATCCAGAAATTAACCCCTCCCTGATAATTAATTAATATTTTAAAAAGGCTGTTTCATTAATTTGAAACAGCCTTTTTTATCTGCCTATTCCAATTTCAACATCACTCTTTTAACAGAAAGAAGCATAAAATCTACATCATAAAAATTGTAAACAAAATATATAAGCTACAAACAAATGAAACTATATATATAGATTGAAAAGCCGGTTAATGAAAAAATAATTTATTTAAAAATGATTGAATTAGTTCCATTATATCAAACGAAATATTAACCTAAGCAACCATTCAGATCAAAATAAAATCAATTTAATAATCTACATTACAATTGATATTTTGCAGACAAGAAATTAAATTACATCCAAACAATAGTACAATCAATCGAAAAAAGAAATCCTAAAAAATTGATTGAACTCAAAAATTATCAGCACTAAATCTCTTACTTCTTTCGGGTGATTAGGAATTAGCATCATATTATTAAAAGAACTACAGGAGCCGGGAAAGGCAAATCTAAATTAGAAATTGTTAATATTTATTTTTGCTAAGCAATGGAAAAAGCGGAAATACGGTCCAATAAAACCTATTAAAAAAATATTTACAGGACCTATGTCAATTTTCAGGATTGATTAATTATAAAAAAATCACTTAAAATAATAACAGGACTCCCCTAAGGAAGTCCTGTTTAAATAGCATAGTTAGAATTTCGCTGATACTACAAGACTAGAAATCCTGCTTTGCAACGCCATCCTTAATAGCCTGTAATGCAGCTGCTTGACCTAAAATAGCGGCCATTTTATTTCCTTTACCATCGTTTCCTTTAGCAATAAATCCGCCCTTTTCAGTTTTAGAAACTACTGCATCATGCATTGGCACGTTCTTCTCTTTTGTCTTCAGACAATAAGCTTTAATCATTTTTGTGGTATCCATTTTTTTCTTTTAGAGTAAAGCAAAGCTAATAAATCACCTTTAACATGGGAATTTAAATTATTAACAGGTAAATAGGAAAAAAAGGCTGCCGGTCGATCCGCGGTTTTTACTAAAATGAAGACTCCTGCAAACTACAGTATTTCACTCTTATAATTCATTTAAATTCAAAAAAAGAGCTCAAAACCATGGCAATCCGAAAATGAAACATTAATCTACTTATGTGTTTTCCGACTAACAAATTCTAAACGCTTCGTACGATAAATTTAAAATTCGTTTTTTATACTTTCCGTTTTTAAAAGTTACATTCAACTTAAAAAACCTGCTGTAAACTGAACACAAATCAAAGTATAATAAAAAAGCAATTAATTTTTCCTTACAGCCTTTACAGCATCAATTAAGGATACTTCATCATGTGAAGCAGAATACATACACTTTCCGTTTTTAATAATCAGAATTTGCGGTGATTCATGCTCCACTTTATATCGTGAAGCAATTTCATTACTGATATTGCGATGTGCTAATAAATCCAGATAATAGACATCGGCAACTGCTTCATTAAAATCGATTAATTCGCGCAACAAGGCTTTATTTGCGAACAGGCTTACCGAACAACGTGTACTATGTTTAAACAGGACTTGCATCTTTGAATTCGAATTCCGCTCAATTTCCACTAATTGTTCCGTTTGATTAAGTATTTTGTATTGCATGGATAACTACGAAGTATATTTTTGCAAAGCTAAGAATAAAGCATCTATTACTTCTTGAAGAAAGAATAAGTGCTCATGTATCCATATCAGGGAAACATTAAACAAATTCAGGTATAAAAAAACAAATTCCATTTATTGTAATTACTTTTGTTCAAACCTGTTAACATGATTCAATTCCGTTGGCTACGTTATCTGCCCTCCTTCTTGCTCCCCGCCTCTTATTTCACCGGCTTTTTATTGGGTGGCTGGTGGAACTACCTTACTGTAATTTATTCCTTCCTTTTAATTCCAATCATTGAGCTGATTATCCCTGTTGATACCGGTAATCTTACTCAGGAAGAAGAACTTCAAATCTCTCATTACAAAATATTCGATTGGTTGCTTTTTGCCATGTTACCACTCATTGGGTTGGCATTGTTTATTTTTTTGCAAAAGATTTCAGATCCTGCTACTCCTGCTCATGAAATCGTGGGCTTGACTTTGTCAATAGGAATCCTCCTCGGCACTTTAGGAATTAATATCGGTCATGAGCTGGGACATCATAAGAATCGCTTTCACCGGTTGATTGCACATTGTTTTTTGCTATCTTCTTTATATATGCATTTTTATATTGAACATAACAGAGGCCATCATCAACGTGTGGGTACTCCTGATGATCCTGCCAGTGCACGGTTTGGAGAATCCATTTATGCCTTCTGGCTCCGAAGCATTGTGGGCAGTTATTTATCAGCATGGCAATTGGAAAAAAAACGTTTAGAACAATACGAATTAAAAGTGATCAGTTTAAAAAACAGGATGGTTCTATATCATGTGATTCAGTTCACTTTGTTAATTGTAATCGCATTGATATTTGGTATTTCATCAATGTTACTGTTCTGTGGTGCTGCATTAATGGGAATCCTTTTACTGGAAAGTGTAAACTATATCGAACACTATGGTCTTGCCCGTCAAATAAATGAGAGAGGCACTTATAATCGCACCTTACATTGCCATTCGTGGAACAGCAACCATGTAATGGGACGTATCATGCTCTTTGAATTGACCCGTCATAGCGATCATCATTATAAAGCAAGCAAAAAATACCATCTTTTAAATAATCATGATGACAGTCCTCAAATGCCAACCGGTTATGCCGGCATGATAATACTTGCTCTGATACCTCCATTGTGGTTTAGCGTTATTCATCCTATAATTTTAAAAGAAGTAAAACGATTATCACAAATTGCCATTGCTTATGCGCCTTAGGGTAATTAATGATTGGATAAAAATCGACTCTTGTTTTAACCCTATCATTCGTATTTAATTCAACAGTATAGATTTCGTTTTTCCTAAGCTGTGGAGTTGTAAATTCAAGCAGGATGCTCGATCATCATTACGGTTCAGAAGGAAGATTTCATGGGCACGAGCAGGATGCTCGCGCCAGGAGGTGGCAGGGGTAGGCAAACAGTTTTACCAATGATTATGCATAAAAAAAGCCCTCATTTCTGAGGGATTAATAGCTTGCGGTCCGTACGCCCCGAGTACTCGGGGGAACCCGCGACACCTATTAAATTAATCCTGCCAATTTTTTATAAAATGATTTATTCCTTTGTCTTTTCAAAAATCGTTCTCTGCGAATTGCTTCAATTTGACTTGGAAAATGCTCTTCATAAACCAATAACCATGGTCTCCTTACTCGGGTTGATATAGTTAATCCAGCATTGTGTTGTGTCAAACGTATCTGAATATCGGAAGTGAAACCGATGTAAAAGGAATCATGGCTCTTACTATATAATAGATAAACCGTGTACATTTTTTTTAATCGGTTGTTGTAAAAAATAAAAAGCCCCTCATTTCTGAGAGGCTTATAGCTTGCGGTCCGGACGCCCCGAGTACTCGGGGGAACCCGCGACCCCTCTTAAATTAATCCTGCCAATTTTTTATAAAATGATTTATTCCTTTGTCTTTTCAAAAATCGTTCTCTGCGAATTGCTTCAATTTGACTTGGAAAATGCTCTTCATA
>JANOBN010000543.1:0-3570 GCA_031411675.1 Bacteroidota bacterium
GCTTCTGATGCACATGGTGATGGATTTGGTTATGCTGTGTCTATATCAGGAAACAACATTATTGTAGGTGCACCCTCTGATGATGAAGGATTCAACACCGACCAGGGTGCTGTTTATTTTTTTAATAAGTAAACGTATTACTATCATGAAAAAAAATATTCTACTACTGATTCTTAATTCTGTATTTTTAATTGTCAATTGCAATGCACAAACATTATCTCCGCAAGCAACACCATCAGCAGGAGGATATTTTACAGGCGGAGGTAACTCATTAAGCTGGACCATGGGCGAGCCGGTTACACAAACATTTCAAAACGGAAACCTTGTACTCACACAAGGCTTTCAACAACCTTACACTATTTTACTAAGTGCGCTCAACCTTAAACTTTTTATTGAAGGCTATTACATGGGCGGAGGGTTAATGCAACCCGTTTTATTTAATACAGGATTGAGTTTAAATGATACCGATTGTGATTCTATCATCGTGGAGTTGTATGATCAGTTTTCGAATACCATTTTATTTTCTGATACTGTTTTGTTAAATACTAATGGGTTGGCTTCTGTGCAATACCCCAATTCTCTTTATGGCGGAAGCTATTTTATTGTTGTTCGTGTCAGAAACGCTATCGAAACATGGAGCAAGTTGCCGGTTACTTTTAATAACACGCCGGTTTATTTTGATTTTAGTTCACAATAGAAAGCAGTATAAACAGCGTCGTTGCGAGACTCCTTCATAAGAAGCAATCTTACCATAGCAACAGATTGCTTTGTACCTCGCAATGACAGAAAAAGAACCTGACCCCCCTTTTTATGTGGGTTGAATGCACAAGAGAGGAACGTACTTTAGTTCCATTCTTAAAACATCAACCATGAAAAAAAGCACCTTACTTTTAATTTTTGCCCTTGTACTAACCAGATACGGATTTTCACAAGCACCTCAGGGTTTTCCTTATCAGGCAGTTGCTCGCGACAACGGTGGTAATCTTATTGCCAATCACAACATCTCATTACGATTTAGTATTTTAGATGGAAGTAATGTTGGCACTACTGTTTATCAGGAAACGCAAACTGCAACCACCAATTCATTAGGTCTGTTTAATTTAAACATTGGGCAAGGAACTGTTGTGAGCGGAACATTTAACGCCATCAACTGGGCAAGTGGTGCTAAGTTTATTAAAGTTGAATTAGATACAAGCGGAGGAAATACATTTACGTTAATGGGTATCACACAATTGATGAGTGTGCCATATGCGCTGTATGCGAATCAAACATTTGGTTCGCCATCCACAAATGCTTGGGGTTTGATAGGAAATGATTCAACAAATTCTGCAACAAATTTTATAGGTACTACTGATACAGCAAGTTTAATTATCAAAACGAACAATCAGCTATCGGGATTATTGTCAAGTTACAATAGTAACACGAGTTATGGTTATCAGACTTTGCAAAGCAACACCAATTATAACAATACTGCTATTGGATATAATACTTTAAAGTTAAATACAAATGGAGGCTAAAATACTGCTGTTGGTACTTATAGTATGATAAACAACACAGTAGGTTATCAAAACACTGCTGTTGGAAGTAATTCATTGCAAAGTAATCAGAGTGGGAACTATAATTCAGCTTTAGGTTATGGTGCATTGTTGAATAACAGTACTGGTAATTCAAATACGGCTATTGGTAATACAGCATTAATACAAAATACAACCGGAAATGCCAATACGGCAATTGGTAACGAAGCATTAATTGCAAATACCACAGGGAGCAATAATATTGGTCTTGGTATTAACTCACTTTATTCGAACACCTCAGGGAGTAATAATATTGGGCTTGGTAGTGGCTCACTGTATTCAAACACAAGTGGCGAAAGCAATATTGCAATAGGATCAAATGCTTTGACTTTTAACAATACTGGCAACTGGAATATTGGTCTGGGACTTGCAGCATTACAATCCAATACTGCAGATTTTAATATTGGTATTGGCTATTATGCATTGGCAGGTAACATCACTGGCACAAACAACACTGCAATTGGCCTTCAGGCATTGCGTTATAATACTGCTAATAACAATACAGCTTTTGGTGCAGAAGCATTATATTCAAATACTTCAGGTTTCGAGAACACTTCCTCAGGGGCCAGGGCACTTTTTTCAAACACAACAGGTTACTACAATACAGCTTATGGTGCCAATGCACTTTTTAGCAATACTACAGGTAGTTATAATACTGCGTTAGGACTTGCCGCGCTTCGCTTCAACATTTCGGGTACTGCAAATTGTGCCATTGGAGGTGGTTCTCTCGTTAATAATACAAGTGGCTATCTCAATACTGCAGTTGGGGGAGAAGCAATGAATGGTAATACCACTTCAAGCAAAAATGTAGCAATAGGAGGCGGTGCAATGTATAGTCTTTCTTATAGTTATAATAATACACCATATAATTGCGGTAACGTTGCAGTGGGTTATGAAGCTTTATATTACAATCAGCCTTACAATTCCTTTTTGGGGATTGTTGGTTGTGCTAATACAGCTATCGGATTTCATTCACTTTATTCATGCACAAGCTCATATGGAAGCACAGCAATTGGATACGAATCGCTTAGAAATGTCACAAATGGTGCGCGTAATACCGGATTGGGGTCAGGTACTGACGTATCAACAGGAACAACATCGGAAGCTACGGCATTAGGAATATCAGCAATTGTAAACTCTTCTTACAAAGTGCGGATTGGCAATACAAGTATTTCTGTCATCGAAGGCCAAGTTGCATATTCATTTCCTTCCGATGCAAGGTTTAAAAGCAACATTAAAGAAAATGTACCGGGGCTAGATTTTATCAATAAACTTAAGCCAATCACATATACGTTTGACACTAAAAAATTCGATAAGCATTTGATGCAAAATATGCCCGACAGTATTCAGGAACAAAGAATGAAAGATCAGGATTATACTGCTTCATCAAATATAATTCATTCAGGTTTTTTGGCACAGGACATTGAAAAATTATGTAAAGATTTGGGTTATGATTTTGATGGTTTGCATATAGCCGACCCCAATAACCCAACGGATAATTACAGCATAGCCTATTCTCAATTTATTATGCCACTTGTAAAAGCAGTGCAGGAACAACAAGAAATAATAAAAGAAATGCAAAAGCAAATGGACGAATTAAAACACTCATTAAAAAGTAAACCATGAAAAATAAATTATTAATTCCATGCTTTGTTTTTTCACTGGCTCATGGTCTGATTATTCAATTAGCCCAAGCGCAAACTTTAAGTCCAACAGTATTCGCTTCAGCTGGAGGTTTTCAAGCTTACGCCAATGCATCTTTATCATGGACTTTGGGTGAAACTGTAATTCCTACTTTACAAAACGGAAATATTATTCTTACTCAAGGCTTTCAACAACCGTACACTATTTTACTAAGTGCGCTCAACCTCAAGCTTTTTATTGAAGGTTATTACATGGGCGGAGGTTTAATGCAACCCGCTTTATTTAATACAGGGTTGAGTTTGAACGATACCGATTGTGATTCTATCATCGTGGAGTTGTATGATCAGTTTTC
>JANOBN010000544.1:0-4010 GCA_031411675.1 Bacteroidota bacterium
TTTATCATTGATATAAAAATTACCTGCAGCATGGACCAGCTTTTTTGTGGCTGTCTGTATTGCATATCGGTCACTTGAAATAATAGAACCCGTTAATGCATAATTGCCTGTCTTATCAACCAGGTCGCAGGTCTCTTCAAATTTATTTTCATCATAAACATACAATGTAAGTATCGGTCCGAATAATTCTTCGCACATGGTAACATACATTGGATCTTTGGCAACAATTACAGTGGGTGTAATAAAATAGCCTTTGCTTTTGTCATATGTTCCACCGGTTATTATTTCCACATTTGGATTTTTCTTTGCTTCATCAATAAAGCCGGCAAGTTTGTCAAATGATTTTTCATCAATAACGGCATTTATAAAATTGCTGAAGTCTTCTGTCGGGCCCATCTTCATCGATTCAATATCACGAATTAAACCATCCTTTACTTCCGGCCATAAGTTGGATGGAATGTAAGCTCTGGAAGCTGCACTGCATTTTTGTCCCTGATATTCAAATGCACCACGTGATAATGCTGTAATTACTTCAGAAGCATTAGCTGATCTATGTGCAAGAATAAAATCTTTACCACCTGTTTCACCAACAATGCGTGGATAAGAACGATATTTTTGAATATTATTTCCAATTGTTTTCCATACATCTCTGAAAACAGCTGTAGAACCTGTAAAATGAATTCCTGCAAATTCAGGGTGTGCAAAAATTACATCACCGGTTATTGCACCGGGAGTATAAACAAGGTTAATTACACCCGGAGGTAATCCTGCTTCTAAAAAGACTTCCATAAGTTGTGCAGCAGCATAAATCTGTGTGAAAGCTGGCTTCCATACAACGGTATTGCCCATCATTGCACAGGAAGTTGGAAGATTACCCGCTATTGCAGTAAAGTTGAATGGAGTTAGCGCAAAGATAAAACCTTCTAATGGTCGTTGTTCTACCCGATTGTAAACGCCTCTTGAAGAAATCGGTTGCTGTAAATATATTTCTCTTGCATATTGTACATTGAAACGAAGGAAGTCAATCATTTCACATGCGGCATCTATCTCCGCCTGATAGGCATTTTTACTTTGCCCAAGCATGGTTGCTGAATTGATTTTAGCACGATAAGGACCGGCAAGAAGATCAGCGGCTTTTAAAAAAATGGAGGCGCGTTGTTCCCATTCCATTTCTGCCCATTCATGACGTGCTTTTAAGGCAGCATCAATAGCTGACTGTACATGAGATGCATCTCCTAATGAATATTGTCCTAATATGTGTTGATGGTCATGCGGCGGACGAAGATCGATGCGCTTATCTGTTCTCACTTCTTTTCCATTAATAATCATGGCAAGATCTTTTTGTTGAGATCGGGATTGAGCAATTGCCTCTTTTAATTGTTTGCGTTCCGGGCTGCCGGGAGCATAATTTAATACCGGTTCATTAATGGCTGCCGGTACCTGATAAATTCCGTTTGACATAATCGTAATTCAATTTTAAAGTAAAATGAAGGTGCAAAAGTAGTAAAAGGATTTGGTGATTTATGGAAATTCAACAGTATTACTGACTGAAACTAATCCGTTTTAGCCGCTGCATTGATCATTTTTCCTGATGAAGTATAAAAAAGCCAGCATTGGGATACTGTATAGCCACATGCCTCTAGTAAACTGCCATATTCTCTTGCCTGTTTAATGTGGACGGCAGCCTCATCCCCTGTTTTATAATCCATAATTATAGCTTGTTTATCTTTTAGCATTACTCTGTCAGGACGCAAAAGTTTTCCTTCAGAGGACACAAAATCTCTTTCCGTGAACACCTGATAATGGCCTGTGAACCATTCCATAGGCCTGCATTTTTCCATTATCTGATACAGTTCTTTTTTTAAGTGAACCGTTTCCTTATCTGATAAATTGTATATATTTTTTATTCTGTTACTTGCCGATTCAACATCGCTATCATCAAATATAAACGCCAATGCTTCATGAATAATCAAACCTGCTTCAATTTCTTTCGATTTAAAGTTAACTTCTGTTTTCAGATTCATTCGCTCCTGCCAGTTATACACTGGATAGGAGGTAAGCATTTTGTGCTCAGGATGAAATAGAGATTGTTCTTTTTCGTATTCTTTAACCTTATGCATGGTTACTTTTCCCGAATAATAAAAATCTTCTGTCTTGCTAAGCTGCATCGCTTCTGCTACATCGTTTATTAATGAACAAACATATTTTCCTGCACTGATTTTTTTAGGAATCGATATATAAAGATGATTAACCGAACGTGTAAATGCTACATAAAGTAAATTCAGATTGTCAATCAAACTATGTTGTACTGATTCAATGTAAGCATCATTGAATACTGTTTCCTCCAGTTTTTTTGAAGATGAAACAGGCCAGAATTCCAACTGATCAAAAGGAGGTGTTTGATCAGATTGTGCCCATAAAATTTCTGATCCTTTAGGTGTTAAAATCCAGTCAGCAAATGGCAATATTACCACAGGAAACTGCAGTCCTTTCGATTTGTGTATGGTCATAATACGGATGGCCGACTGCGATTCCGGCATTATAATACTGCAATTAGCAGGAACAGTATCGGTTTTCCACCAATGTAAAAAGGGATTTATTCCGGCAGAATTTTTTTCTCTGTATTCCGTAATCACATCCTGGAATCGCTGGATATAGGCGTCAGGAGTTTCGTGCAATTGAAAATAACGGATAATTAAAGTTATAAGATCATCTACCGGTATAACAGAAGCAGATGAAAACGCATTCAGAAAATCACTTAACAGTTGTTTCTTTTCTGTACCAAATATCTGATGTGAAACTGTTGCATTTAAATCATTACAAAGAAACAGAAACCATTCCATCTCTTTTCTAATAAGTGCATTATCAGGATCGCTCAGCAGAGTAAGACAGTTTATCAGGAAATTAACCTGTGGAGCAGTTTGAATTAAAAGAGAATCTGCTGAAATAATATTATGAATTCCGTTTTTATATAAAAAAGAGGCAACCATATTCCCTTCATGGTTTGATCGAACTAGAATAGTAATATCTCCTGCTGTAAAACCGGTTTCGTATAAGTCATGTATTGTTTTAACCAGATTTGCAAGGGAGCGTTGTTTCCATTTGAGATCTTCTTCAATGGTTTTCTCATTATCTGTTTCGAATTCCGTAATTTTTATATATCCGTTTTCCGGTGCCGATTTTGGTACCCGCTGATGTAATTGTCCGGTTGAGTATGCTTGACCTAAAATAGGGATATTATCTGCGCAGTTTGTTTGAATCCATTCTGCTGCCATGGAAAAGAAATGATTATTAAATTCAATTATTTCCTTTGTGCTTCTGAAGTTTGTGTCAAGAATTTCAGAAGAAATATTGGTGTGAAGTAAAGAAAGTTGTTTTTCTGCAATTGAATGTAGTAAATCCATATTTCCTCCGCGCCAACGGTAAATGGATTGTTTAATGTCACCAACCAGCAACGCTGATTTGTTAGTTGAAAGAGCTTCAGAAATGAGCGGAAAAATATTTTCCCATTGCACAGAACTGGTGTCCTGAAATTCATCTAAAAGATAATGCTGATAAAATGAACCTGTTTTTTCAAATATTAAAGGAGCATCAGCAGAAGTTACAGAAGTGCGGACAATTCTATTGGCATCATTTAACGTGATAACATTATGCTCTGCGCGATATTTTTTTACTTCTTCATTAATTTTTGAAAGAATACCAATTATATATATTCTTTTTAATACTTCATTGGAAGAATTGTAGTTTATAATATTCTCTGAAAGATAAGCGTAAGTGTCGGCAGCTATCGGGTAAAGAGTAGAATCAATAAATGCTGCAAGAGCATCATCTGTCTTTTTTTTCGCTGTAAGCCAGTTTTCCGGTCCCATAAAAGCATTTACTACATATTTATTGGGACTGTAGTCAATTGATTTATTGGACTTATCAGAAATTTTATAGAAGTAGCCCCCGATACCCTTAGTGCCCTGTGTAAAATCCTTTATCTCGTAACCTGATATTTTTAAAGCGTC
>JANOBN010000545.1:0-5267 GCA_031411675.1 Bacteroidota bacterium
ACCACCATCAGAACTGCAACAGCCAATAAAGATCTTACATCGGGACAGGAAATCACTTCTCCATGTACCTCAGCAACTACCAAATGTAATGGTGGAGCATATGTTGGTATTCGTCAATGGAGATATAAAACAACAGTTACACTTCCCGGTACTGCACCGGACTGGGTGTTCAGTTATACCGTATGTTGCAGGAATTGCGCTATTACTACTATAAATACACCTTGTACAAATAATGTTTCCAATTTATATGTAGAGGCAACTTTAAACAACATTGACGAATACCAACATATGCTCCACCATTACATTTGGTAGTTGCTGAGGTACATGGAGAAGTGATTTCCTGTCCCGATGTAAGATCTTTATTGGCTGTTGCAGTTCTGATGGTGGTGTATGCACCTGTCAGAGTCCGGTAAGTAATATCAATACTTGCAGGTTCTGACACTCCGCCGCAGTCACGGTAAAAAGTGATTGTTAACTCATACTGCAAGCCACCAAGGCAGCGGTAGGTAAAATCTGCACCTGCAGAATGTGTAGCATTTGCCTTTTCTGACGAAAGAATTAATGCAAAAGCCAGGAATACGGTTAACAGTAATCGTACAATCGGATTTGTCTGGATGTTTTTCATTGTTCTGATTCTAGTCCCATGGTTGAATGTGTGTGGATTATGGAATGTTAAGCATCATTTATTCGTAAAAACGGCAAAAACGTTTCAGTTTAAGAGACAAAATGTTGCGCAAAAACAATATAAGAGGTAAAATTTCTGCTGTTAAAAGCAAATGGAGAGCGCTAAAAAGGGTCACTTGGACCGCACTATCAGAAAATACCATTACAGCCGGGAATAAACCGGAACCAAAATAGTTTAAACGGCAGGTGCTGTAAAAGGTTCTGATCCTTTATCAGAACAATGTTCAGGATAACAGGATTGGAGGTAATAATGTTTGTATTTCCATCCTTTATTTGTTTTAAAAAGGACTAACTTCGGCCTCTCTTTTAAAGACATAAATATGCTCCTGAGCTCACCTGTTGATTACCTTCCGATCGCCCTAATGTTTTTGGTGGCTGTCGGTTTCGTTTTAACCACCATGTTTGCCACTCATTTACTCGGGCCAAAACGAAAATCGGCTATTAAACTCGAAACATTCGAGTGCGGAATTGAATCCCAGGGCAATTCCCGTCAGCCATTCTCCATCAAATATTTCCTTATTGCCATATTGTTTGTATTGTTTGATGTGGAGGTCATATTTATGTATCCCTGGGCAGTTAACTTTAAAGATATGGGCATGACAGGTTTTTTGGAAATGATTGTATTTCTGGGACTTCTGTTTGCCGGATTCATATATATTATTCGTAAGGGGGCATTAAAGTGGGAGTAATTTCTTAAATTCTGAATGTAAAAAATGGTACAATTAGTTGATAAGCCCGATGGATTTGAAGGGCCCGGTTTTATGGCTACTAAGCTTGATAGTTTGGTGGGTCTGGCGAGAAAGAATTCTATATGGCCACTGCCTTTTGCCACTTCCTGCTGTGGAATAGAATTTATGGCTACTATGGCATCTACTTATGATCTGGGACGATTTGGTGCCGAACGACTTAGCTTTTCTCCCCGCCAGGCCGATCTGTTAATGGTAATGGGGACAATTGCCAAGAAAATGGGACCTGTATTACGTCAAGTGTATGAGCAAATGGCTGAACCTAAGTGGGTTATAGCTGTTGGAGCTTGTGCTTCTACCGGAGGTATTTTTGATACTTACAGTGTATTACAGGGCATCGACAGGATTATTCCGGTTGATGTATACGTTCCCGGCTGCCCTCCACGTCCGGAGCAGATATTGGATGGGGTGATGCAAATACAGAATCTAATTCAAAATGAATCACTTAGACGAAGAAATTCGCCGGAGTATAAAGAGTTGTTGAATTCTTACGGTATTGAATAATTACGGAGTTTACTTGTAAAATATGGCCATCACTACAGAAGATATAACAGCAAAGCTACAAGCAACTTTTACTGATTCCATTGAATCTGCTCAGGTTTTAGCGGATATGCTTACCATTACTGTTAAAAAGGATAAAATTTATGAGGTGATTCGCTTCTTAAAAGAGGAGCCCTCTTTAAATTTTCATTTTCTCACTACTTGTTGCGGTATTCATTACCCGGATGCGGAAATGCGTTTCGGTATGATGTACCAGTTGCATAATATGCCGGAAAATGTAAGAATCAGGTTAAAAACGTTTGCAAATGAAGAAGAACCGGCATTCCCTTCGCTGACTCCTTTGTGGGGTTCAGCAAACTGGATGGAAAGAGAAGCCTATGATTTCTTTGGCTTTCGCTTCACAGGTCATCCCGATCTGCGAAGAATATTAAATGTGGATGATATGGTAGGCTGGCCCCTCAGGAAAGAATTTCCGCTGGAGGACCAGGCTCGTTATGATAAAGACGATAAGATGTTTGGCCGATAGCAGAAACTGCAAACGGAATTTAAACATCTTATATAAATGAAAAAAATTAAAACAAGTATTGCTCTCTTAAGTTTTCTCATGACAACGGTTTCTTATTCTCAAAGTACATTAAATGTAAAAGCCTTCATTGAAGGTTATTACGATAGTGTTTCCGGTACTATGACACCGACGTTAGATTCTGTTGCTCAACCAACATTATTTGATACCATTACTGTTGAACTGGCACAATCAAATGATGGAATTGTCGTCTGTTCTGAAAAGGCAGTATTTGATGTTAATGGAAATGCAAGCATCACACTTCCACCTGTTGTTTTTGGAAATTATTATTTTCTGGTTCTTAAACACCGGAATAGTATTACCACCTGGAGTGCACTTCCCGTTTTAATTACTGCAGTAACAAATTATGATTTTACACTTGCAACTACGCAAGCCTTTGGTGATAATTTAAAATGGGTCAATAATGCAGCCTGTATATATAGTGGTGATTTAAATCAAGATGGAAGAATTGATTCTTTTGATTTCTTAATTATTGATGGTGATATACAGAATGGAACCTGGGGGTATTATTTGATGGACGATCTCAACGGGGATTATGCTGTAGATCTATTAGATTATATTATTTTGGATAATAATATTCAGTTGCAGATCTATACAATTTCTCCTGTATTTACCGGAATTGACGATCAGACAGGTAAAGAAATAGTTCAGGCATCAGTGTATCCTAATCCCGCTGATACATATGTAAAAATAAATACCCCGGCTAATTCAGATCAGCAAATCAGTTTAATTTCAGTTAATGGTCAAACAGCTTTTAATGATTTAATGAAGAATGGATCAACAAGAATAAACACTTCTGAATTAAAAGAAGGAATATATATAATTACCATGAAGGATCAGCCCGGTTCTCAAAAAATACAGATCAGACATTAGCTTCAAGTATGCAGAACGACACTACCGATTTATTAAAGAAGGAGTACACCACCCTTAACCTTGGTCCTACACATCCAGCTACACATGGTATTTTTCAGAATGTGATGAAGATGGATGGAGAGTTAATAGTTAGTGCCGAACCAACGATAGGTTACATTCATCGTGCTTTTGAGAAGTTAGCTGAACGTCGTCCGTATTATCAGGTCACACCAATTACTGACAGATTAAATTACTGCTCATCTCCTATAAATAATATGGGATGGCATATGACGGTTGAAAAGCTGGCAGGAATAAAGCTTCCGAAACGTGTAGATTATCTCCGTATTATCATTATGGAACTTGCACGTATTTCAGACCACATCATTTGTAATAGTGTTATTGGCGTAGATAGCGGAGCAATGACGGGTTTCTTATATATATTCCAGTGGAGAGAAAAGATTTATGAGATTTATGAGGAAATATGCGGCGCAAGATTAACTACTAATATTGGTAGAATAGGAGGGCTGGAGCGTGATTTTAGTCAAACAGCCTGGACAAAAATTGATGCCTTCTTAAGAGATTTTCCTGCCGGATTAAAAGAATTTGAAAATCTGCTGGTAAGGAATCGCATTTTTATGGATCGTACTATTAAATGCGGCCCTATTTCGGCGGAACGTGCATTACATTACGGTTTTACAGGACCAAACTTGCGTGCAGCCGGTGTTGATTATGATGTAAGAGTTGCTTCACCTTATTCTTCGTATGATGAGTTTGATTTTATAATTCCTGTGGGAACCAATGGTGATACCTACGATCGTTTTATGGTGCGTGATCAGGAGATGTGGGAAAGTCTGAGTATAATCAAGCAGGCAATTCAGAAAATTGAGAAGCTGGAAGATAAAACATCTTATCATGCAGAAGTGCCGGAATTTTATCTGCCTCCAAAGGACGAAGTATATAATACCATGGAAGGATTAATCTGGCATTTCAAGATTGTGATGGGAGAAACAGATATCCCAACCGGAGAAGTGTATCATGCAGTTGAAGGTGGAAATGGCGAACTTGGATTTTATCTTATCAGCGATGGCGGAAGAACACCATACCGTTTGCATTTTCGTCGTCCGTGTTATATATATTATCAGGCTTATCCTGAAATGATAAAAGGCGGAATGCTGAGTGATGCAATTCTAACCATGAGTTCAATGAATGTGATTGCAGGAGAATTAGATGCATAATTAATTTATATACTGATAACGGGTAAAGGCTATTAAAGTGGAAAACAGTAAAGAGATCAGATTTTCAGAAGAGTCGTTAGCTCTGGTGAAAAAAATTATTGCACGCTATCCGGAAGGAAAGCAAAAGTCAGCACTTATTCCATTGCTGCATCTTGCACAGGCTGAATTCGACGGATGGCTGAGCCCTGAAGTGATGGATTATGTTGCTTCTTTATTGGATATACAGCCGGTGGAAGCTTATGAAGTAGCATCTTTTTATTCGATGTTTAATCTGAAGCCTGTCGGCAAATGTGTTATTGAAGTGTGTCGTACCAGTTCTTGCTGGTTAGTGGGTGCAGAAGATATCGTTAATCATATCGAAAAGAAATTGGGTATTAAAAACGGTCAAACATCTGCTGATGGAATGTTTACTTTGAAAACAGTAGAGTGCTTAGGATCTTGTGGTACTGCACCAATGCTACAATGTGGTGCAAAATATCATGAGCAACTTACTATTGAAAAGGTAGATAATTTACTCGATTCATTACGAACAGAAAATAAAAGAAAAACCTATTTAGATAAAGTATAATTGCCGGTATAGTATTAATTAAGTGAAATCAATTTAAAACCAGTGGCCAGAAAACTTTTATTAAAAAACGATCATATTCCGGGGATTAACACCTATGA
>JANOBN010000546.1:0-2293 GCA_031411675.1 Bacteroidota bacterium
CATCGTAAAACATATATTGGTGCAATGCCGGGACGTATTATGCAGAATATTAAAAAAGCAAAATCATCGAATCCTGTTTTTATTTTAGATGAAATTGATAAACTCACCAACGATTTTCATGGTGATCCGTCATCAGCATTGCTGGAAGTATTGGATCCGGAACAGAACACTACCTTTTACGATAACTATGTTGAGATTGAATATGATTTATCCAAAGTGTTATTTATTGCAACAGCCAATACCTTAAGCAGCATACAGCCTGCACTCCGCGATCGTCTGGAAATTATCGACATTAGTGGATATACACTGGAAGAGAAATCACATATTGCACAAAAGCATTTAGTGCCTAAGCAATTGGATGCACATGGATTAAAACTTGATCAGCTTTCCTTTCCGCAAAATATCCTACAATCAATTATTGAACAATACACTTATGAAAGTGGGGTTCGTTCACTCGAAAAAACAATTGCATCCGTAGTTCGTTCTGTTGCCAAGAAAGTAGCGATGGAAGAGAAGTATGATAAAAAAGTGGATGCAGTACAAGTAAGAAAATCACTTGGCCCGCCTCGATATTCTCCTGATAAAACCATCAGCAATGAAGTAGCAGGTGTAGTAACAGGTCTTGCTTGGAATTCCAACGGAGGCAGTGTTTTGTTTATTGAATCAAGTTTAAGCAAAGGCAACGGGCGACTTACCTTAACCGGTAATCTGGGTGACGTAATGAAAGAATCTGCAAGTATTGCACTGGCATATTTAAAGTCGCATGCAGAAGCATTAAATATTGATCCGAAGCTATTTGAACACTGGAATATTCACGTACACGTTCCCGAAGGCGCTATACCTAAGGATGGTCCATCAGCAGGAATTACCATGTTAACGTCCCTTACTTCTGCTTTCACACAACGCAGAGTAAAAAACAAACTGGCCATGACCGGCGAAATAACCCTTCGCGGCAAAGTATTACCGGTAGGAGGGATAAAAGAAAAAATTCTTGCTGCCAAACGTGCCGGTATTAAAGAGATCATTCTTAGTAAAGAAAATGAGAAAGATATTCTTGATATCAAGAAAGTATATTTAACGGATTTGAAGTTTCATTATGTTAATACCATGCTCGAAGTAATTGAACTTGCATTAACTACTCAAAAAGCAAAAGATGCAATTGATCTTAGCTTAAAAGATCCCGACAAACCGTTGAAGGGCAAAAAATAAAGTATTAAAAAGGCACTTAATTTAAGTGCCTTTATTATTTAAATTATTCTTTAACTTATTCCATCTTGCGCGTGACTTTAAAAACATCAATCAAACATTGCACATGAGCAGGCATCCTGCCTGCAGACAAAAGTTTATGTTGAGCAACCAAACTCCCTTCTCACCATTTCACCACCTTCTTCACCATCTTTCCATTCCAGGTATCCACTACCAGAAAATAAACACCTTTTGGCAAATCACCTACATCTACTTCTGCAACAAATGGTTTTTCAAAAATTAATTCTCCAACAGAAGTATACATCAGAATTATTGCATCGTTTTGAAATGCATAAGCTAAACCAATTTTAATCTTATCACTTGCTGGGTTGGGTGCAACAGTTACATCTCTTTCAGTTAACACTTCAATGCCAGTGATTCTGTCACATAAAACTACGCTAACATCATCTATATAATAATAAGAAGCCAAATATAAAGCAGTGGGATTATAAGCAATCCAATTTGTAGATGAATCTTGAAGAAAATTTCCAATAGTGATAAACTTTTCCCCTCCTTGGGCAAGAAAAGTATCAGCAATTAATATCCAATTCGCAGTATCTGTAATTACATTTCCTAAAACATTTCTTGCTTGGGGCGTATAATTTAAAACACCCCATTGGGGATTATTATATGTCAAAATCGATATTGAAAAATATGCTCCAATCGCATCACACGCTCTTTTGCTATAATCGGATAAACAAACATACATACTAAATGCATATTTCCATCCATTTTGTAAGGGGGTGTTTAACTCTACTTCAATGTATTCTCTATAATTACTGCCATTAAAATAACCTAACGTTATTCCTGAATAAGCACTCCCAGAATGAGGATACTGCCACCCAAAGTAGTTCATAGGAACTGATACAGAACCTGCTGCGTTGCATGAATTAAAATAGTCTGAACTACCTTGGGGTTGATAGGGTTGAAACCATGGTATAGCATGTTGGATTTCACTAAAACTATTTGGACAAGTATCATAAACCTCAAAACTTGGATTAGGCACTAAGTTTATTTGCGCAGATAACTTAATCCCTAATCCAAGAAA
>JANOBN010000547.1:0-5804 GCA_031411675.1 Bacteroidota bacterium
GTCCTTTCGTACGGTTGGCACTTTCCGCCTGTTCCTTTGCCCATACAAGTTTCTTTTCCGATTCCTTTTGTTCAGAAACATCTTGTAAGGTGCCGCTTAGCTTAATCATGCTATCTATATCCTGAATAACCTGAGCCTTAAAATTGATTACACGGACTGTGTCGAAGCGGCCGTTAATCCTGAATTCCAGATCAAGCGGAATATTATTCCTGCAAAGATCTTTAAGCGAATTCAACACATTATATTGATCCTCCTTATAAACCACAGAAATACATTTACGCAATGATGCCGGACCATTATCAGCAGAAAAACCAAGCATATAATACAATTGTTCAGACCAGGTTATCTTACCGCTTTTCATATCCTTTTCCCAACTTCCTAACCTTGCAATCTGTTGCGCCTGATTAAGTTGTTTTTCCTGATGTTTTAATGCATTAATATTGTCTTCAATATGCTGACTTTTTTCTTCAATCTCTTCATTTTTAATTTTTAACTCCTCATTCATTCGTCTTACTTCTGCAAATTTTTGCATCAACGTTTTATTTACCTTAAGCTTAGCAATATATTGCTGGAAAAATAACATGAGAATAATTGCCATTAAAATCATTACAACAAAGAGTCCGTTTCTAAAAGAAATTAATCGCTGATTATAGTAACCGTACTTTTCATTAGATGCTTCCAGCTCATTGATCTCTGATTGCTGATTAGTACTTTCGAATCTTTCCTGAACATCAGTAAGTAAAATCTTTTGCCTGTCATTTCTTGCTTTATTAAGGGCTTCGATATATACAGGATAGTATTCAGCTGAAGCCTTATAGTTGCCGGAAGTGTTATATAACTGTGCAATATTTAAGGATGTTCTTTCCAAAAGCTTATTATTTCTGCTTGCTTTTGCAAAATTGAATGCTTTTTGCCCATTCGCTATAGCTAATTTCAAATCACCCTTTGCCGAATTAATTAATGACCGGGTATAATAAGAATAAGCATCGGAAGCACCCATTAAGCCATTGTTTAATGCCAATGCTTCATTAAGATATTTTTCTGCTTCCTCAAAATTATTAGTATGATAACTTAAAAATGCTAGATCATTCAGAGATTCAATGATGCCCGGCTTATTATCAATTTCTTTTTCAATAGCAAAAGCTTTTAATATATATTCCTTACCCTTAGCAAAATTCTCCAAGTTAAGAAACAAATTACCCATGTTACTATATTCACGGGCAATTCCTTTTTTATAATTCAGTTTCTGATCAATTTGTAATGCCTTTTCGAAATACGTTAATGCCCGCTGATTTTGATCGCTTTCTGAATATATCAAAGCAATATTATTATAGGCAAGGGCAACTCCTTTTAACACATTAGAATCTGCTTCTGCAGAAACTTTTGATGCCTTAATGTAATTTTGCATTGCATCGGAATATCCCCCTTTAATCTTATGAATAGTTCCAATGTGATTTAGAGCGTATACAATTCCATAGTTGTAATTAATCGTTTCAGAAATTGACAGCTGCTCCTTCGCCAATTCCATTGCTTTATCAGGATCATTATAGCGTAACAAATAAGTGGTCTTATCCAATAAACGGATCCTTTCAACGTCAGGGTCATGATGGGAGCTTAGCACTAAAAGCATGGAGTCAATCTGTACATGATAGGCATGGGAAACAGAACAGCATAGGGTCAGGCAGAGAACCAGTATTCCGGTTAGCTTCCTTTTTTTGTAAGGGAAAAGACGTACTTCTCCCTTAGAGGTAAAAATTGGTATTAGCATGAAGTAGTAAAAATTGGATAATGTGTGTCTAGCTCTAACGAAAACCAAGGGTTTTGGTTGCATTTTCGTCAGAATTATGCTCAATGTTACTGATAATTGTTTCCTTTGTGCCAGCATAAACAACTGAATACTATGAAACTTAGAAACATCCAATTGTTAATAATGATGATTGTCTTCCAGACTGTTACGTTGGCGCAAAAGCCGGCCGCAAAAAAAGTAATGCCTAAAATGCCGGCAAAATGCCATGTGAAGACTGATTCCGCTACCGTAAAATTAACGCTTGCTCAGGCAAAAGCATGGGCTGATAGTGTTCCGCTGCAGGTAATCTGTGAGGGCCTTAAAGCCTATAAATTATACAATTTTAACTTCACATTAATTACTTCCAGTCCGTTTCAATCAAAGGAATTCGGAACAGGCAATGGTGGAATACCGATCCTTGCCCGCAAAGCAATTGATAACCTTCAACCCAAGGATGCCGTGATTATTAAAAATGCAACTTATCTGGATGAAAACGGAAAAGAACAACCATTGCCGATTATTACCTTCTCCATTATTGAATAGACCTTAAATTTTCCCGGAAATTTATTATTGATTCTTTAGATGTTATCATAATAAAGTCATCTAAATCTTTCTGTAGTTTTTATATTCAAAAAGCCGGTAGCCCGTAATCTGTTCAATCAATTGCAATAACTTACTCTTAAAGGATAGCCTTTTCATTTCGGGATGTAATTGTACGATCCAGTTTTTATTTGCAATTCTGTTTTGCATGACCTGCGGATGCTTGCCTGTGAAACGTTGAATAGAATCCACCTTACTATAGTCGAATAATTCTTCTTCTTTAATATTTTTTTCTATCCATTCATCATTATGCCACATTTTATGAAAGCTCTTTTCCTTTGCCTTTTGATGGACAGGATCTTTCACCCAACCATAGTGGTAAACATATGCATCTATTGCTTTTACATTTAGCTTTCGTCCCTCCTTTCTGAATCCCTGCGCATCCTTATAGCTCCTGATGGCTTTTTCATTTTTAATTATGCGGATTTCATTTCTGTACCATTTTCTGGAATTGGCTATATAATCATATGTGCCATAAAAGTGTGTGTATTTTAATAATAAGCCTTCTACTCTACTATCATGCTGATAAGCTTTCATTGCCACTCTTATGTTATCATGATAATCTTCCTGCAGCACTTCATCAGCCTGTATATAAATTGCCCAGTCATATTCAGCCGGTATATGATCGAAAGCCTTATTCGTTTCAATTGCTAATACCTGACCCCCTTCCCGCAAAGCATCATTCCAAACACTATGAATAATCTCCACTTTAGGGTCGTTTAACAACTGTAATAAGTCATTGGTGCCATCGTCGGAGTTTCCTGCGTTGATAATAAAGTGATCACATAAAGGTAAAACAGAACGTATACTTTCCAGCACAGGATAATCAAACTTCACTGCATTCCTCACGAAGGTAAATCCACATACTTTCATACAATCGTTTTTTTACTAATGAACTTACTTTTATGAAGCAACTGATAACGATCAGCAACAGCTATAAGATAATACACCACCGACATGAGCATCAACCCCGGAAAAACCACCAGCCACCATGCATTAAAATTCTCTCTGCCGGAAGCAAGCAGTGAACCCCAGGAAACTACATCGGGAGAAATTCCAATTCCTAAAAAAGATAAGCCTGCTTCTGTAAGTATGACATTACTGAAAGAAAAACATAATAAAATAAAAACCGGTGTAATAGCATTGGGTAAAATATGTTTCATAATAATCCTTGAATCCGTAAAACCCATTGCTCTGGCTGCGAATATATAATCCTGATTTTTAATCTGCATTACCTGTCCTCTGGTAAACCGAACCACCTCCGGCCACATTAAAATACCCATAATTATAGCCAATGTTATTATTCCCGTGTGAACAACAGCAGCCAAGGTAATTATTACAATAAGTCCGGGAATAGAAACCATTATTTCCATTGTGCGCATAATCAAGGTATCAACTGCTAAATTTATTTCCTTTTGATAGAAAACAGGGAACATTTTTTTAAACAGTACAACAATTATACTATAAATTGATAGTGAAATAATTAAAGGAAAAATCCAATGTGCTCCGGCGACAGAAACAAAATAGATGATTGCAATAAGGAATGCAAATACGTTTATTACTTTTATTTTAAAGGAATCATTTGCAAAATATCCGGAACTACTTCCTAATAATATACCGGGTATAGCCGCAATCAATACCGCCAAACATGCAATGATCATGGAATAACGGAAGCCATAAAGTATTCCAACAAGTACATCAGCGCCTTTACCATCGGTACCCAGCCAGTGCCTCCAGTAAAAGGGCATTTTTTGTGGCATTCCTCCTCTTAAAATGAACTGCTCATCAAAAGGTCCGGTATAAGCATTCAGCAAATCACTCCTTCCCGGCGACCAGGGAAAAATTGGCATTATTACAAATGCATCTTCCGAAGTTTTAAAATCTGTCAGCTGTAAATTAATAGAAACCGGCCCTGACTTCATCACATCCTTACCTGACAATGCCGGGAAAAAATGTTGTGCCTCATAATTTATATATAAAGGACGATGGTTAGCCAATACAGGTAATAACATCATCAAAATAATGATGACAATAAAATTCCTGATTTGCTTCCTGTTAAACATGCTGATTAATTTAGTTGAACGCGTGGATCTGCAATTGCGTAAAGAATATCGGAAACAAGATATCCCGATACCGTTAATAATCCTGTAAAGGTAAATATGGCAATAATGAGAGGGTAATCTCTGCTGGATATAGCCTGCACAATTTCTAAACCCATACCCGGGATAGAGAATACCGTTTCAAGAATAGCAGACCCTCCTATCATTGCAGGAAACAGCCATGCAACCAGTGTGATTAACGGAAATAATGAATTACGGAAGGCATGCTTCCACACAACAGCAAATTCATTCAATCCTTTTGCCCGTGCGGTTACTATGTAATCTTTATCCAGTTCATCAATCATGGATGCACGAACGGCTCTCATAATAAATGGCAGCGATGCTATTGCATAACTTATTAAAGGTAATATAAAATATGGAAAATGAGATTGCATCCATTGTAGGAAACCTATTGAATGATCATTCACCGGTCCTGCACCTGATGCAGGAAACCAACCTAATACGGATGGATTGGCAAATAACATGAGCAGCACCGTTGCTGTAAAAAACGATGGCAATGAATGTAATAAAATGAGTAACCCGGAACTTCTTCTGTCGAATCCGGAATTATTTTTTCTGGCAGCATTAATGCCCAACGGAATTGCAACCAATAAGGAAATTATGATCCCTCCAAGAGTGAAAAATAAGGTCCAGCCGGTTTTTTCTTTGAGTATTGTCAGCACAGATTTACCATTTACCAACGACTGCCCGAAGTCACCATGCAGTATTCCACGACTACCTGTTGAGGCAACATCTTTATCACCAAAAATCCAGCGATGGTATTGATTCCTGTTATGCCACTTTATTATTGGAATGTATGTTCTCCATGATGACTGATTTTGTATAACATCATTCCAGGAGGATAACACTTTGTTATAATCTTCAAATCCTGCAGCCTGTTCTGTTGATATATAATACTTATAGATTTCACTTACCTCATTTACAGAAGTGGTAAGCAAAGCCTTTCTGATGGCATCCGCTTGTGGAGTATCAGGATGTTTTTTCAAATAAGCATCTGCCGTTTTATAATATTGCATCACCCTGCTTCCATCACCGGTTTGTGAAGATAACTTTTTAATTACTTTTCGATAAGATGCATTTTGTATGATAAATAAGGAGTCGGGAGCAGATAGATTCGTCAGGTAAAAATAAAATAACGGAAGATCGAGTCCTAACTGATGTTGAATCTCGCGGTATCTGGAATCATAAGCAACAGAACTTCCTTGTCTTTCGTTTTCAGCGCCAATTAAACGCATAACAGGATCTCCCGGTGTGGAAGCATTGATAAAAAATGCCACCAGTGTAATAAAAAATAAAGA
>JANOBN010000548.1:0-4745 GCA_031411675.1 Bacteroidota bacterium
ACATTCATTGCCGGATAAAATCATCTGTATGTCATACATTGGATTATTCGACAAATAGTCGCAAAGCATTTCGGCGAAAAACTTATCATCATCAACAATAAAAATTTTATGCGTCATAGTGTTCAGTTGAGATTCCAAAAATAATGCTTTTAAAGGTGCAATTCATGGCATAAACAGTTTATCTGGCAAACTGCTTATTTTCATTGTAAAAATTAATTGAGTAAATTCGCTATCCCAAATCAAAGAACTGTGGCGTATGAATGAGAACCGTAATAAGGAAGCCCTTGATTATCATGAATCTGGACGTCCCGGAAAAATCGAGGTAATCCCCACAAAACCAACCAGTACCCAGCGTGACCTTTCACTGGCCTATTCACCGGGTGTTGCTGTGCCCTGCCTGGAAATTGAGAAAAACCCGGAAGATGCCTATCGTTATACAGCCAAAGGAAACCTGGTAGCAGTAATTTCCAACGGTACAGCAGTGCTGGGTTTAGGAAATATAGGTGCACTGGCTTCAAAGCCGGTAATGGAAGGGAAAGGTTTGCTTTTTAAGATTTTTGCTGATATTGATGTATTCGATATTGAAATTGATCAGACCAATGTGGATGATTTTATTAAAACCGTTAAAGCAATTTCTCCAACATTTGGCGGTATCAATCTTGAAGATATAAAGGCACCGGAGTGTTTTGAGATTGAAAGAAAATTAAAGGAAGAATTGCGTATACCTGTTATGCACGATGATCAGCATGGCACTGCAATTATTACGGGTGCGGCACTTATAAATGCACTGGATATTGCAGGAAAGAATATTTCAGATGTTAAAATTGTAGTTAACGGTGCAGGAGCATCTGCCATCAGTTGCACCTCTATATATATATCTTTAGGAGCTAATCCTGAGAATATTGTAATGGTGGACAGCACCGGTGTTATACGTCATGACAGAGAAAATCTGGACTTGCATAAAATACGTTTTGCTACAAGAAGAGATGTACATACTCTGGAAGAAGCGATGAAAGGATCAGATGTATTTATCGGATTATCAAAGGGCGGTATATTAAATGGAGATCATCTGCGAAGTATGGCCAATGATCCTATTGTATTTGCATTAGCGAATCCTGATCCGGAAATTGATTATGATGAAGCAATTGCATCTCGGGAAGATGTTATAATGGCAACAGGCAGAAGTGATTTTCCTAATCAGGTGAATAATGCAATTGGATTTCCGTTTATTTTCAGAGGTGCTTTAGATGTGAGAGCAACACAGATAAATGAAGCCATGAAGCTGGCTGCAGTTCATGCTATAGCCGATCTGGCACGTCAGCCTGTTCCGGAAATGGTAATGTCAGCATACAATAAAAAGAACATGACTTTCGGACGTGACTATATAATTCCGAAGCCGCTTGATGCACGTTTAATATATACAGTTGCTCCTGCAGTTGCTAAGGCAGCAATGGATTCCGGAGTAGCACAAATGCCGATTAAAAACTGGGATGCATATGTGGAGGAATTAAGGAAGAGATTAGGTCATGACAATAAGCTGATGCGTGTGCTGACTACCAGAGCCCGTCAAACCCCGCAACGTGTGGTATTTGCAGAAGCGGATACTTTTAAAATACTAAAGGCTGCACAAATTGTAAAAGAAGAAGGTGTTGCACAACCCATATTATTGGGAAATAAAAAGAAGATTGCCCGTATACTGGAAGAAAATAATATGACGCTTGACAGCAGCATTGTTATTATTGATCCGCGCGAAGAACAAAAAATGGTGAATGATTTTGGTGAGTTATTTTTTGCCAAACGTCAGCGTCGCGGATTTAATCAGTATGAAGCGAAGAAGATAATGCAGGAGCGGAATTATTACGGATCCATGATGGTAGAAACAGGCCAGGCTGATGCATTAATCAGCGGACTTACCCGAAATTATGGCGATACCATTAAGCCGGCGTTGCGAATTATTGGCACACAGGAGGGAGTTAATAAAGTAGCCGGTATGTATATCATGATTACCAAAAACGGACCTGTGTTTTTTGCTGATACAACAATCAACATTAACCCTACACCGGAAGAACTGGTAGAAATAACATTGCTCACATCAAGGAGTGTGCAGCAATTGGGATATAAGCCGCGTGTTGCTTTATTGTCCTATTCAAATTTCGGATCATCCAATACAGAAAGCGCGATTAAAGTACGTAAGGCAGTAGAGATTATTCATAAAAAATATCCAACTCTTATTGCTGATGGAGAAATGCAGGCAAATTTTGCATTTAATAACGCATTGCTGAAGGATAATTTCCCATTCAGTGAATTGATGAGCGGCGATGCAAATACACTTATATTTCCTAATCTTGATTCCGGCAATATCGCATACAAACTTATGCAGACGATGGGCGAAGCGGAAGCAATTGGCCCTGTTTTGTTGGGGATGAAAAAACCTGTACATATTTTACAATTGGGCAGCAGTGTTCGTGAAATAGTAAACATGATTACCATTGCTGTTGTGGATGCGCAATCCAGAAAAGGCGCTAAGGAGGAAAAACGCCCTTTGGCGAAAGCTTAAGAACAGATCAACTCATTATTATTTTCTGATCGAATTTAGGTAGCTGAAAATTCCCACTATTTCTTTCTTAATAGTAGCTTATGCTGCTTGTACATTGTTTTTAAAGTTGGATCTAAACGGGAAAATTTTTACTTTTTTAGAGTTGTTTGTTGCAGATATTGAAAAAAGGGCTATCTTTCCCCTTCACCACTATTTTTTAAACCATGAAAAAACTCCTCATTTTACTATGCTGTTTTTTTAACATAAATAATGTTATTTCTCAAACGGTTCCTGCTGCACAGGCCATACCATATACCCAGGATTTTACGGCGTTGAGTGCAGCATCTGCTGTATATCCTGCAGGATGGCAAGGGTGGCAGCTCAGTGCTTCAGGATCATCTAATGCATTTCGCACCACTGCCCCAACTACAAATCAGGCTTTATTGGCAAGCAGTACAGCGGCAACAACTAACGGTGGAGTTAATAATTATAGTGGAAAGATTGGCATACTTGCAAGTAGTGGTATTGACCCGGCATTATGTTTAGCAGTAAATACTACCGGCAAGGTTAATATTGCCGTTACATTTGATATATCAACTATCAGAAATGTTTTTAACGGTGCAGCTGAAACACGAAGAAATAATGTAGAGTTGCAGTATCGTATAGGTTCAACACTTGGTGCTTTTATTTCATTGACAGGAAGCATATACAGAAATAATACAACCGCACAAACAACCGGAACTACTCCACAAAATGGTGCACGTTATCAATATATATTACCCGCAGCTTGTGAAAATCAATCGACCATACAATTGCGTTGGGTACAAAGAGATTCTGTAGGTGCCGGCAGCCGGCCTGCTTTTGCAATTGATAATGTAATTGTTTGTCCTGCACCAATTGTATCTGCCGCTGTAACTCCTACATGCGGATCAAGCAGAAATGGAACTATTACACTTTCAATTTCTGCAGGGATGCCTCCTTATACTATTGCATGGGATACTATAAATAAAGGCGGGCCTCAGTTTGCTGTAACAGCAGTAACCAAAACAGCACAACATCCTTATTTTGGAGTTGGTTTTTCATTAGGATATGCACTCGATGGCATACAAGGCAAGGAACTAACATTAACCAGAGGAATAAATTATACCTACAGTGGTACATTTCCTAACCATCCTTTTCATATTACCTCAAGCAGTGTGGGAGGATCTTTTGCCGGAGAAGTATTCAGCGGAGTAACAAATAGTCAGACACAAGGGGGAGCATTAGTGTTTACCCCCAATTCATCACATCCTTCTTTGCTCTATTACATGTGTGGATTTCACTTAAATATGGGATGGAAAATTAATATTAATAATGGATTTATTACAGGAAATACAATAACAGGATTAACTGCCGGCACCTATACGGCAGCAGTTTCTTCTGCTGATGGTTGCGTTACAACAATTACTGCTACGGTTGGTGCCGCTTCTGTCCCTTTAATAAACGCATTTAACAACGGACCAAAATGTGCAGGTAGTTCGGTCCTGTTTTCATCATCCGGAGGTATGGGTTATTCATGGAGTGGTCCGAATGGATTCAGTTCTAATTTACAAAATCCAATACTCAATAATTTAACAATTGCTGATAGCGGTTTATATACAGTAGTTGGAACAAATGCATCCGGTTGTACAGCATCTGCAACTACAGTTCTGAATGTTCAGAGAAAGCCGAATATTGTAACTTTTACACCAATGTCAGGTCCTTTTCTTACAAATGTTAACGTAACCGGAAACGATTTTACAGGTGTCAATCAGATTAGTTTAGGAGGACAAAGTGCAAGTCCAACAATAATAAATGATCAAACATTAAACTTTAATGTTCCGTCTGGTACATTAACAGATAAAATAATTGTTATCAATTCAAATGGCTGTCGTGATACCAGTGATTCCTCTTTTACGGTAATTAATAATGTTGTTTTAAATCTTCATTTATATATAGAAGGAATGTATGACATTAACACTGATACAATGAGTTCTGCTCTTGGTGATGCCGTTAACTCCGATACATTATTGGTTCAATTGTTTGATTCTACTGATTTGCATACTCCTGCGTTTGCAGTTACAGGATTTATACGTATTAACGGTACCGGGGATATTACTTTTCCTGCAGGTGCATTTGATAACTACTATTATATTGTGGTTAAGCACCGTAATTCTTTAGAGACCTGGAG
>JANOBN010000549.1:0-12103 GCA_031411675.1 Bacteroidota bacterium
GCAATGGCATGGATTACCTTATTTCTCACTGCAGTAATTTATCTTTTAAGGAAATCACAAGGTGCATCATTAAACTAATCTTACTTGCCGGAAATCTGGCTTTCATAAGTCTTACCGTAATCGCCGTTGATGATTCCATCATTTTGATAAACGTAAAACAGAAAGAAAATGGTTAACGCTGCCTGGGTGATAATCATTATTTTAAAATACTTAAGATTATCAGCATAAATTCTACTCACCCACACATAAGAAAAAGGAAAAATACAGATGAGGTAATGTGGATATATTTCAGTGCCGCTTAACGTCATTAATAATCCTAAACCGATAAAGATTCCCTGTAAGTAAAATCGAGTCTGACTGCAACTGAAAATCCATTTAAGAATGACTGATGATTTAATATCTCCGGCGACTTTTAAAACATATTTAATGATCAACCAAAGGGTGAATACAGCAAATACAATCAAAATGCAATAGATACATCCAACCATAAATAATGCTCTTCCACCAATAACAGGATATCGATAAAATTCTGTTATTTCCTTTTCGAAAGTATAAACCAGGTTCAGACCATGAGCATCCAGAAATATATATATATAAAATCGTAATTGCAGAACATGATCAATAATAAGATAAGATCCTTGTTGATGGTTGGAAATATAGTGCAGCCAGGGAATTAATGGTATCAATCCGGCTATTCCGCCAATAATCCACCACAACCATTGTATTTTCCGTTTATGATAAAGGTCGTACAAAAAACTGAAGGCCATAAAACCTGCAGCCAGAAAAAAGCCGCTCATATGGATCTGCCCGATTAGTAAAGCCAGCAACCCGTAAAAGAAAGCACCTGCCCGTTTGCTTCTTGTTGAAATGGCAAACAGTAACAATACCGTAAAAAGAGGTAACATATCCTGTGCCCATATTTTGCGGGAAAACAATACTGCCAGCGGACTAACTGCAGCCAGTGCCAAAGCAAAATACCATGTCTTCCTTTCCCCACTCGGCAAATTATGTTGCATAAAATATAATAACAGCAGTATCGCCAATACATTGATAATCTGTACTGCTTTTGCCATGCCGGCCGGCCCATCAGTAACCAGAGAAATCCAGGAAAAAAGTGCCACGCTGAGGCCCGGATTTACCACCCCGCCGCCACTCATCATTCCAATGGCAGGAAATCCGCCGGTATGAGCTGTTTCCCGTGCCAGATCATACATTATCTTCTCATCATCTTTCCACTCCATATCTCCTACCCAAACCAGTCTTATTGCTATGCCGATCAGCAAAAAAAGGAGAATAAAGATTTTATCGGGGGTTTTAATCACATGCAAACATAAGGAATTGAAAAAAGTACCTTGTCTGTTACAGGCTGTTAATAGTGGCTGATAACTGCTGTGCGGAGGCAAAACATTATTCATTACCTTTGGCCTTTATTTTCTTGCCTATGAACATGTTTACCTTAGGAATTGAAGAGGAATTCCAGATAATTGACCCTGTTACCCGCGAATTACGCTCCCATATGCATGAGATTGTAGAAGGCGGCAAAACAATTCTGAAAGAACAGGTTAAGGCAGAAATGCATCAAAGTGTTGTTGAGGTAGGCACCAATATTTGTCAGGATGTTACGGAAGCCCGCAAAGAGGTTACTTATTTACGAAAAGTGATCCGCGATATTGCCAAAAAACAAAACCTGGTATTTGCTTCTGCAGGCACCCATCCTTTCTCTCATTGGGCAGACCAGGAGATTACCGATCATCCCAGATATCATCAGATTGTTAAAGAACTACAGGATACTGCCCGCGGCAACCTGATATTTGGTCTACATGTTCATGTGGGTATTCCCAACCGTGAAATCGGGCTTGCCATCATGAATCAGGCACGCTATTTCCTGCCTCATATTTTTGCATTAAGTGCCAACTCCCCTTTCTGGATTGGACGCGATACAGGTTTTAAAGCATACCGTACTAAAGTATTTGACAAATTTCCGCGTACCGGAATACCGGAATATTTTGGTAGCGTTGCAGAATACGACAGCTACATAAATCTGTTAATTAAAACCAACTGTATTGATAATGGTAAAAAAATCTGGTGGGATCTTCGTCTGCACCCGTTTTTTGAAACTATTGAATATCGCATATGTGATGTGCCAATGCTGGTTGATGAAACCATAGCACTGGCAGCATTGATGCAGGCAGTTACTGCTAAGATTTATAAACTCATGCAGAGCAATCTGAGCTTCCGTAATTATAGCCGCGCTCTGATCAATGAGAATAAATGGAGAGCTGCCAGATACGGTATTGAAGGCAAATTAATTGATTTTGGCAAGCAGGAAGAAATTTCCACCAAAGAACTGATATATGAATTACTGGATTTTGTGGATGATGTAGTAGATGATCTGGGTAGCCGTCATGAACTTCAGTATATCGAAAAAATGATTGAAAATGGCACAGGTGCCGACCGTCAGCTGGAGGTTTATCGTAAAACCAATGACCTGAAAGCAGTAGTAGATTATATTGTAACTGAAACAAATACAGGCTTAGATCAGTAAAATGAGATTCAATAACATTAATCCTGAATCAGGCGTGAGGACAGATGACAGGCAACATATAAGGGTTGCTATTCTTGATTTGTATAATAACGAACCCAATGAGGGCATGCGTTGTATTCAACAACTTTTAAATACCTATCCTCTTACGCCTAACCAGTCATTGAGTTTTAAAGTTTTTGATGTTCGGTTTAGATATGAAGTGCCTGATTTAGATTATGATATTTATATCTCCACAGGTGGTCCGGGTAGTCCTTTAGATGAGCCTGGGTCACAATGGGAAAGATTATATTTTAAATGGATTAAAGATCTGCTGGAATACAACCGCATGAATGAATCAAAGAAAATGGCCTTCTTTATTTGTCATTCTTTTCAATTGCTATGCAGATATCTTCAGGTTGGTGAAGTATGTAAACGTGTTTCAACAGCCTTCGGAATATTTCCGATTCATAAAACGGAAGATGGCAAAAATGAAATTTTGTTTAAAGAATTAGGAGACCCATTTTATGCTGTGGACAGCCGTGACTGGCAAATTATCAAACCTGATGCTAAGCGTATTCATGCCATGGGCGGAAAAATTCTTGCTATAGAAAAAGAACGACCACATGTACCGTATGAAAGAGCGGTTATGGCAATCAGATTTACCAATGAAATTTTCGGCACACAATTTCATCCGGAAGCAGATGCAACGGGTATGCTTCATTACATGCTGAGAAAAGATAAAAAAGAGCATATTGTAAAGCATCATGGTGACGAAAAATATGAAGAAATGCTCCTACACTTAAACGATCCTGATAAAATCAGCTTTACACAGAAAAATATATTTCCCGCTTTTCTAAAAAATTCTATTGATACTTTAAGAATGTATGCAACAGAAATGGGAAAACCGGTGAAGATCACCACCGGTCGTTAACATCTTCCTTTAATTACTAAAGATTATCCCTGCATAATTTGTTTACTTTGTCATCAATGGCAAAGAGTAAATTTTATGTGGTATGGCAGGGACGCAACCCGGGCATTTTTGAGACCTGGGACGAATGCAGGCGAAGTGTGGAAGGTTATCCTGATCCAAAGTACAAGTCATTTGAAAATTACAATGAAGCAGTAAAGGCCTTCAGTAGCAGCAGCAGTGCATATATAAAACGTAAGCCGGCAGAAAATAAATTGCCCGGTGAAAATAAAGCGGGCAAAAAACCGGATATGACAGGCATTGCCGTTGATGCTGCATGCAGCGGTAATCCGGGAATGATGGAATATCGTGGTGTAGATCTTATTACCAAAGAACAATTGTTTTTAAAAGGTCCTTATTTTGATGGGACAAATAATATTGGTGAGTTTCTTGCCATTGTTCATGCACTTGCTTTTTTGAAAAAGCAAAATAGTAACCGTATTATTTATACAGACAGTATGACTGCCCTTGCATGGGTGAAGAATAAAAAAGCCAATACAAAAAACCCGCTCACTAACAGAAATGCAGAATTATTTGATCTCGTAAATCGTGCAGAATCGTGGTTGAAAGAAAACAGCTACTTCACTCCTATTCTGAAATGGGATACGGATAACTGGGGCGAGAACCCTGCAGATTTTGGAAGGAAGTAAGCATTATATATAAAGCATCAGTAGTCCTTACCCTTCATTTAAAGACTCACCTCCCCTGCCACAGCAGGTACCTTTGTTTTTCCAATGGCATTATATCCGCCTTCTACTTCTTTAAAATTATTCCAGCCTCTTGATTTAAGAATAGATGCTGCAATCATACTTCTGTAACCACCTGCACAATGAATAATAAATGGCTGCTCTTTTGGGAAATCAGCTAGATGTTCGTTGATAAAATCAAGTGGAATATTACGCGCATCTTTTACGTGTTGCGTTTGAAATTCTCCTTCTCTGCGAACATCAATTACAATAGGATTTTCTCTGCTATAAATAGTTTCAAATTCTACAGGCGTAATGCGATTCACTGAATCCACTTCCTTTCCTGCTGCAAACCAGGCATCAATACCACCACTTAAATATCCAATTACATGATCGTATCCTACTCTTGCTAATCGCATTACTGTTTCTTCTTCCTTACCTGGTGTGGTGATTAAAAGTAAATCTTGCTTAACATCAGGTATTAACGCTCCTACCCAGGGTGCAAACTGTCCATCCAGACCAATATTTACAGAGTTCGGAACAAAAGATTTACAAAATTCTGAAGCCGTTCTTGTATCTAACATTACTGCTCCTGTTTCATTGGCTGCCACTTCAAATTCAGCGGGAGCAAACGCATTCATTCCTCTTTTCATTACATCACCAATGGCATCATAGCCTTGTTTGTTCATTGCTACATTCATTGGAAAATAAGCAGGTGGTGGCGCCAGACCATCAGTCACTTCTTTTACAAATTCTTCTACTGTCATATCATGACGCAATGCATAATTGAACTGTTTCTGATTTCCAATTGTTGATGTTGTTTCACTGCTCATATTCTTACCACAGGCACTACCTGCCCCATGTGCAGGATAAACAATAACATCATCAGGCAATACGGTAATTTTATTGCGCAACGAATTATACAATGTTGCTGCCAATTGCTCCTGTGTGAGATGTGCAGCTTTTTGTGCAAGATCCGGACGACCTACATCACCAATAAATAAAGTATCACCGGTAAACACTGCATGTGGCTTTTTATTTTTGTCTTTTAAAAGATAACAAGTACTTTCCATGGTATGACCTGGTGTATGCAATACTTGTAATGTGATATCTCCTAATGGAAGTTCTTCCATATCTGTGGCAATATGTGCATCAAAAGAAGGAGCAGCAGTTGGTCCGAAAATTATTTTTGCACCGGTTGCCTTTGCAAGGTCAACATGTCCGGAAACAAAATCTGCATGAAAATGTGTTTCCAGTACATAACGGATTTTTACTCCATCCCGTTTCGCACGTTCTATATAAGGGGTTATTTCTCTTAATGGGTCAATAACAGCGGCTTCTCCATTGCTTACAATATAGTAGGCGCCTTGTGAAAGACAACCTGTATAAATTTGCTCAATTTTCATATCTTGATAATTTGAGGTGCAAAGGTATTAAGTTTTACCCCTTTTTGAAAATGATAAAAATCAGGTGGTCTTTTCTATGGCTCATACCTGTAAAAATCAGTGTTTTGAAGTATTGTAAGCGGCTGGTTTGTGCTCGAAGGAATAGTGCCTTGCTATATAGACCCCATTTAACCAGAGTGAAGACTTGCTTACTAATTAACAGGTTTGGATCAGACAATAAGACTTATGACAACGCGTTGATATTTAAGTTTAGGTAAAAAAATTACCTTACTGCATCGACATTTATTGAATAATGACTTTAGATTTTTCAATAATTCCACTAAGTTCATTTTTCAAATAGACAAAATACAAGCCTTTTGAGTAAAAGCTGAAATCCATATTTTGCCCATTTGAAATAGATTGATCTGATAGGAGCCGTCCGGAAATATCATATAACAACATTTGATAATGATGGTTAATTCCGGTTTCAAAAATCGTGATTTTAAATATTCCGTCAGATGGATTTGGTGATATAGCAAAAGTAAAATTATGCTGCCGGGGATTTACAAACTGTTGTCCTGAAATTCTATTCGATGGAATACAGTTAGTATCGCATTGAGAATAATAGATTGTTTTATAAATCAATGTGGAATCGTTGTAGGAAGATGCTGTTATTTTAACTTTAAATGAGGAATCTATTTCAATAGCATGTGGTACATCGTTTCCCGTCTCCACATCGTTATAAATGGCAGTCCAGTATTTTATTCCGGCTGTATCGTACTTCACAGTTGCAATATCAAAATCAAATCCATTCCACGATTTTCCGGTAACGTAAATAAATTCATTGGCATCCATAGTTAACGCTACGGCTGAATCAATACCATTATTCCATCCATCGTAAAAACGTTCCCATATTATATTGTTGGCCGTATTTCTTTTAATAAGATGATAATCTAATGTATCCTCCAACGAGGTTGAAAGAGTATATGAATTACCCTCTGTATCGCTAACGAAATTTGAGGAAGCCACTCCGGAGTATGGAGCTGAATTAATAATCACTGTATCAATGTTCGCTCTCGGATTCAATAAATTTAATTCATTACGATGCGCATTTTCAAGGAAGGATTCAAATTCTTCAATTGGAAGCAGACCCTCTACAACCATCTTCTCCGCTGTGTATTGATTCACTATTTTCCTATAGAAGATGAATTGAGACTCGTTCAATTCCAGACAAACGGATAAATCTTCCAGCACGGTCAATGCTTTAGATCGGTCATCAATTAATCGATAAGTGCCTGCTAAATCTAAAGTCAGATAAAATTCTCCTACGTCATTATCTTTTTGATTTTCCTTGTCAATCATAAGACTTTGTAAGGAAATCATTTTATCTATGTAAATGTTATTCAAATCCTTATCCACTTTGCCATTTTTAACAGCGTTCGCTAATGTTTCTTTTATTTTTACATAAGCTATAGCATGTAAGTAATTAATTTCATCATTATCATAATGAATACTTGTATTTAGAATTTCATCCAGCATGGCGAATGCCAGTGTATCATTGCCGGTTGAATCGTTACTACCTATCTCCGTTTCCTGCAATGCTTGTCGAATGGCTTCATTTAACGGAACGTTAGTGAAATAGTCGCCATTTACTTCAGGACAAACGGAACAATTGATTAATGGAGAAGAAAATTCATTGGAAATTATTTCTGCAGGTATTCCGCACTCCCCTTTCATTGGCATCTGGTCGGTTAACAAAATGCTTTTAGGGGGATCACCTACGTTACCTCTTTTCAAATTATAATTAACAGGTGAATTAGGGCCATTACTGCTTCCCAAATGCCAATAATTTTTATCTGCCACTATTGATGATTGACGATGATTTACTACATGTCCACTAAATGTTAAAGCAGCATTACCTGTTGCAAAGCTACTGAACCCATTGTCAATTAAAAGAAGATTGCACTGAATACAGTCGAAATTACTGGAAAGAGGTAGCCCAGAAACCGGAGGAATACCAATTGCTTGAAAATCGTTATACCCTGCCGGCGGAATTAAGGAGCTCACATTTAGTGTGGCATATTGATCCAATTTCGCTGTAAACCAACTATGAGCATCATTGCATTTAGCCGATAAAATATTATAGCCGGAATAACGAAAAGCAGTTGCCTCTGCTAAAAAATGATTGTAATTGGAGTACAGCGAACTCAACCCGGATGAACTATAATCCAGTCCATAACTAGTTTGATTAAAAGTGCTATTATAAACGATGCTTGGCCAGCTCATAATACTACCTGCTATACAACTATTTGATACGTTATAAAAAGTAGAATTACTGATATAAAATGATTTATCATAAATTGTTATACCATTGTAACAATCGTAAAAATGACAATTGTTCATGGATAGAGCTGCTCCATCCGTCCAAAAAAGATACCCTCTGAATGGATTATTCTGATTTCTGAAGGTTACATTATTGATCAGGTGATTTGTTTGACCACCTACATAAATTCCTTCTCCACCGTAACTAGTGCTACTGCTTATTTCCAGATTGCTTAATTCATATGGATTCCCAATACCTATGGAGCCACTATTTTCCAGTAACACAAGACCATCCCTGATCTTAAAACTGGAAATTTCATCGGATGTATTTAAAGCGTTATCATAAACTTCCATTATTTTATCTACTGGTCCGCTGCCGATTATGTCAATGGTATTACTGGCATCTCCAAAAACATTGGTGTAGATGCCCCAGTTAGGCGATAGCCGGAAACCAAAGTAGCCGTTGCCGGTAAAATAGAATTTTGCATTTGGATGCAGGTAAATAAAATTACCAAACTCCAGATTTGCTTCTTCTCCTGTTAATGTAATGTTCGCATTTTCATAATAATGAAAATTATATTCCTTTAATTTTATTTTACAATGATTGCTATTAATTATTCCATTGGTATTTAAATTAAAATCGCCTTTGTTGAGCAATAAGGTTCCACCTGTTGATGCGCTTCCTTTTATAACTGGAAATATTTCTCCGTTACCTATGTTAATAGTACAAGGCTGTTTAATATCCACTAGAGCTTTTTCATCGTTTAATTCAAATGTGGCATCATGCTCATAACTTACAACTACATCATTGAATAACAACTTACAGTCATCTACATGTAAAGTACTTCCTCTGTGCATTTCAAAAGCCCCGGTTGAAAACTGAATCGTTCCGCCATGCAGGGTAGAATTTCTGATTATATATAAATGCTCCCCAATATTAAGAGATACTGTATTCAAAAATCCCTTTACATCAAATAGTGCATTCGGGCCTCTTAATTCTATAGTTGCGCCGGGTTCTATTGTTAAGGTGGCACCTGCTTCTATAATAAGTTTGGAATTATCATTTATAATCAGCAAAGAGCCTGTGCGCAAATAAAAATTCACTCCTGAATGAATCGTTACGATTGCTTTGTTAGCCGTAACCACATCTCCCAATTGAATAATTCCACCATTTTGTACATCCACAATTATATTATCACAATCGCATGTTTGTATTTCAAGTGTTGAACCTTGAATTGGAGCGTTTGTTCCATTAGGCGGGTATGGCACCGTTGCAACACCAAAATCAGCATCAATATTTCCATTAAACCGAAGATGGCCACCGTTACCAATAGTTACACTGGTTAATAACCTATTTTCAAACCGACTCATATTGAAAACACCGTTGTTAGGAGAACCAGAATATAAAACAAATGGCAAAGTAGGCTCTCCGGATTTTATTTCCTTTTCTGACCATACTAAATTGGAATTTGCACCTTGCGCCATATCTTCCAATTGTACATGAGGTTGATTGGTTGGAGAAGCATAATAAGCATCGAAAGGGTATTGTGATGGTAATGGCTTATTATTAAATTGCAAAAAATTAATTGGACTTAAAGATAAATTAGAAGTGAATAAATCCAGGGCACTTAAAGTTGGAATAAAACATTCGCGTGGTATTGATGGCATTCCTAATGGATTGGCTGTAGCACTTCCTCCTATTATGCCGTTATATCCTGCCACTGCGTCATTAAAAGTCTGTGCAATAAACTCTGCTGTATTTCTGTTTCCTCCTGGTGCATTATCCCATAATGCTAAATTTGTTGGATGTAATATTGTAGAATTATCAAACAGCCATGTTGGACTCGCGCACAATGCACAACCAATGTTACCTAAAAGCAGGCATGACAAAGCACCATTTTTAAACGCAGTTCCATCAAATGAAATATTATTGGGGATGGCGTAGCAACTACCCTTAATAAATGTTCTGTTAAAACAATTGGCTGGTGTCCAATCAGTTTTTAATATTTGTTGTCCATTATTAAAGTACAATTGACTTGTGCCATCTCTAGCCCCGTCTGCAATTGCCACTTTTCTCATTTTCTTCGGATAACCAATGGCATCCATTGTATTTTGAAAATCTATTCTGTCCTGCTGAGTATAATTATTTCCATCATCATAATGTCGTGCAAGTAATTGTCTTGTAGCTGGGCGGTTAATTTTGCTCACCAACTGTTCTCTTGCATCATGATCACCACCGTTACGGCCGTTATGAGCAAAAAAATCGATCCACTCCTGTAAACTAATTGGAATGTTGGCACCTTTTTGTGGAGAATCAAAAGATACGTATTCTCGTGCACAGTGTTTTAAACCATGTTGCTCCATATAACTTAGTGCATATTTAGCCACCTGACCACCCATAGATGCTCCTATAACAACGCTTGGCTGAAACGAATACCCTCCTGTTGCCTGTCTTGATTGAATAGTTTGTAGGAGTTCCACAATGATCATTGCATTACGTTGGATAAAATCAGCTCCATCAATAAAGTCAACAAACATAATATCATATCCTGCATTTAGCATAACATTTAAAAATTGTGGTGAATTTTTAAATTCCACATTCCCTTTCAAATAATTTGTGGGGTCGCTAATGTCATAGCTTTGTCCCCAAAACTCACACCAGCCAACATCACCATTTCTAATCACATTTGGCATTGGATGGGAAATATCACCTTTAAATGAAGCATCATAACCAAAATCAATACCCTCAATAAATATTAAGGGTTTTACAAAATGCCCGATATTCCCAGGGGTAATATGACCGTTTCCGTATTTAACATAAACACTTGCATACGTATAGCCAGGGTTTGGGTCAAACCATTGACCATAGCCATTACCGGGATAAGGCGAAGGGCTTGGAACAGGGATTGTTGATGATATTGTCATAAATTCATCAATATCCGGGTAGCCACCTTGCTGACAGTATTCAGGACCAGTGAAGCTGAAGGCGGTCAAGTGATGACCAGATATATTATTTATGGAAAAATTAAAACGAACTTGGATATTTCTTATATGATTATTTATTTAATTAATAGCTACGACATCTCCATAATTTACATTTCTAAATCCATTACCATCATCAAAATCAATTTCAATGCTTGTAGGATCATTCAAATTGGTTACTAAAAATTCACGGCTGATTAAAAAGTGATTCTCCCCGGCATAAATTTTCTCCTTTATAGGAGCTGCCGCAAATAATGTATCCAAAACGAAAGGGGATTCATTTCTTGGAAAAACATCATAATACTTTCCCTCCTGCAATGTCAACAGATTAGCTGATAAAGCATTTTCCCTTATTTTATCGTATTGATAGTTTATTATCAGGATTGGTATTTGGTGATTGGAGACAATTTTTCGTGTTGCTTTTTTCATTAAGCTATCAGAACGGTTAATAAGATTTTGATTCAATGCAAAGTAATTTAGCTCATGCACAAGTTTTAATACCCCCAAAGTTTTTATTGGCAGTGGATTTATTCCATTGAAAAGACCGATTCCAACTGTATCTACATAAGAGCGAAGCACATTGGTTTGCATGGTGCTTTTATTCAAAAAATAAGTTAAACTGTCAGTCGTTTGTGCTGATAAAGTAATAATTTTACAAAAAAATGCCAATAGCGTAATTAATATTAATCTTCTCATTTCGATTAGGTTTATATATAAAATTAATAATTTACATTAACAATTAGGGTATCCTTCGGAATTGTAATAAAATTTAGCGGAATCACTGTATCCTTTGAATTCTTATTTGCACCTATCACAATGCTGTAATTATAGTTTCCAAACCATCTGCAATCGCAATCTAAACACCATAAAATACTAGTATCAAGGGCTGATCCTTGAAAAATATATTGATAACAAAAAGATTGAATAGCAATCCAATCATACTGATTAAAAGGATTCACATTCTTTATATGCAGCTTAACATAACTTTCTGCATACATATAAATGGTTGTTGTAAAATTCTTTTCTCCGCGACTTACAGATACCTGTTGGTTATGGGTATCAAAATATTTGTCTTCATAGGCTTCGGCATAATACATATAATCTTCGTCGGCATTGTTGGTATTATAATCTACTTTACCTTCACCATCGGTATATAGTGTTTCTACTTCCGTGCTTCCAATGCCGGATCCGCTTCTTCCTTTAGTTATAATTACTTTAGCATTAACTAGAGGTATTC
>JANOBN010000550.1:0-2776 GCA_031411675.1 Bacteroidota bacterium
TTTATTTTAGAGGTAAAATAAGCACCAGAAGACAAAAAGTAATTAGTGTATTCTTTTTATTGTGTTATTTAACAGAAGTTATAGGATATATATTGACTTTTACTATCAAAAACAATATGATTTCCGGGAATATCTTTATGCTATTCGAGTTGCTCTTCTGGTGCTATTTTTTAAATGACGTTTTAAATGGAAAAGTGCATATAGCTTTATTTATTTTGTTGTATATATCACTGTTAGCACAATGGATAAATTTTGTTTTTCAATATACTATTTGGAAACACAATCCCATGTTTAGCATTCTGGAAGCATCTGCAATAATGATTCTTTCCGCTTATTATTTATTTCAATTGAGCAGGAATTCAACAATTCCTTTGCATAAAGTGCCGGAATTCTGGTTTGTATCAGGGGCATTAATTTATTTCACTACTTCATTCATAGGTTTGGGGATACCACGCTATCTATTACTAACTAATTCATCCAAAGTTTTACAAAATTTCGTTAGTAGATTTTGGATTTTCTACTCAATAATTAATATACTTGCTAATATTATTTTTGCTAAAGGTTTCCTGTGTATCTCGACGAAAAAAACTTAGTACTTGTAATTGCAATTATTGCTTTTACTTTTACCTTTCTGGGTGTATTTTTAGTGGCAATGGCTTATGTGAATGTAAAAGCTAATGCACGCCGGCAACTGGAACTGGTAAGAAACGCTTTTGAAACACAGGAAAGAGAAAGATCCCGTATTGCCCGCGATTTGCATGATAGTATTGGTCAACAGATATCTGCTATTCGTTTGCATCTTGGTTTGTTAACTTCTATAGACGATAAAGAGGAATTGCATAAGGCTATTATTGAGAAACAAGTAATGATGGTAAAAACAAATGAAGAGCTAAGAATTATTACCAGAAATCTGATGCCGGTTTCTATCAATGAATATGGTCTTTCCGCAGAGTTAAATCAGTTGGCAGATAGCCTAAGGAAAACCAATGATTTGCTTCTTACTGTTGTCAATAACGATGAGGCCAAACGATACCGTTCCGATTTTGAGATAAATCTTTATCGCATTCTGCAAGAAATGATTAATAATACGGTGAAGTATGCCTATGCCTCCGATATTAACATAGAGCTTAATCACAGTAATGATTGTTTTTTGGTTAACTATGCAGATAATGGCTCCGGGTTCGAACCTGAAAAAGTAAAGCATGGTTTAGGACTTAGAAATATTGAAGCCAGAACTAAATTTTATCAGGGAGAATATTTCCTAAATTCGAGTCCGGGTTCGGGAACAAAATTCTCTTTAAGATTTAAAAACAAAGAAGTTGATTTAAACAATGAGCAATAATCTGCTTTCTCCAATTCATGTTTTAGTTGCTGATGATCATAAACTTTTTCGTGATGGATTGGTTGGTACATTGAAGCAAATCCGCAGTATTGGTCTTATCCATCAGGCAAGTAATGGGCGGGAAGTGCTAGAGATGCTCAAAACAAAAAATTGTCACATTGTTTTTATGGATATTAATATGCCCATGATGGATGGTGTGGAGGTTACACGAAAAATTACTTACGGACATCAGGGTGTAAAAGTTATCGCATTATCAATGCATGATGATCAGAAACATGTGGTGGAAATGTTTGATGCAGGAGCATCCGGTTATCTTTTAAAGGATACAGACAAGGAAGAATTGGCAGAGGCTATTGATGTGGTAATGTCAGGGCGAACCTATTTTTCTTCATCCATTTCCGGGAAATTGGTGGAGCAGGCAATCGGGAAAGCTAGGTTGACGGTGCCTGAATCCGATTTATTAACAGATCGTGAAATACTGGTACTACACGGTATTTATCAGGAGTTAACCACAAAAGAGATTGCAGAAAAAATGTATATTTCCGAGAAAACTGTGGAACATTTCCGTAAATCATTAATGAATAAAACCGGTGCTAAGAATGTGGCTTCGCTGGTTAAGTATGCTATTAAGCACGGGCATACCGGGGAGTTGGGCGACTAATAAAAATCATGTGTTATAACATTGCATTCCTGGAAGCAAGAGCTGCGAAATATGAGAAGCGGTATCAGCACATTTTACCACCGGACTGGAGGCCTGAGCAAGTGCAACTGGAGTTTCCGGTATATTATTTTGTAAGTGGCTTTGAACATCCATATCTTCCTTTAGTTACTGCTGAAGGAATAGATGCTTACCAATGGGGATTAATACCTTCCTGGGTAAAAACAAGTGAACAGGCGGAAGATTTGCAGAATAAAACTTTAAATGCCGTTGGCGAAACTGCATTCGAAAAACCATCTTTCAGAAAAAGTATTGCATCAAAACGAGGATTAATTGGTATAAACGGCTTCTATGAATGGAGGGATGTTAAGGGTGTGAAGTATCCGTATTTTATAATGTTAAGGAAGGAAGAAATTTTTAGCCTGGGTACTTTAATTGAAACATGGGTGGATAAATCAAGCGGTGAGATTCATAAAACATTTTCAATAATTACTACGGAAGCAAATCCAATGCTGGAGGTGATTCATAATCTTAAAAAAAGAATGCCGCTGATTATTGATAAAGAAATGGAAGCCCGCTGGATAGACCCGGATTTAACAAAGGAGGAAGTTAAATCATTAATCAAACCTTATGATGATAAAAAAATGAAAGCCTATACCGTTTCCCGTTCGTTAAATAAGGTGAGGACCCATCGTAATACTTCAGATGCTTTAACGCCGGTGGACTATCCGGAGTTGGAAGAATAATATATATAAAGAATTACAGGAAGTCTTTCC
>JANOBN010000551.1:0-14663 GCA_031411675.1 Bacteroidota bacterium
GGTATTTTAACAACAGCTATCTTTACCGCCTATGTATCGCTTAATAATCCGTCCTTTTTTATTTTCTATTGACCCCGAGAAAGCCCATCACCTTGTTTTTAACTTTTTGAAATGGTTTTGCCGGATTCCGGGAGTAAAAACCTGTTTGAAGTTATTGTACGGTGTGAGGGATAAGCGCCATGCGGTAAATAAAATGGGATTACATTTCCCCAATCCGATTGGACTTGCTGCGGGCTTCGATAAAGACGCCAAGTTGTATCATGAGCTTTCACATCTTGGGTTTGGTTTTATAGAAATCGGAACCCTGACTCCGAAGCCTCAGCCCGGCAATGATAAACCGCGATTGTTTCGTATTCCGGCTTCCGGAGCATTGATTAACAGAATGGGGTTTAATAATGAGGGGGTTGATAGTGCTGTAATGCGGCTGAAACAAAATCATGGGGTGTTGATTGGAGGGAATATTGGTAAAAATAAAATCACACCAAATGAAAAGGCTATTGACGACTATTTGTATTGCTTCCATGCATTATTTAATGTAGTAGACTATTTTGTTGTGAATGTAAGCTCTCCTAATACGCCCGGTTTGAGAGCACTTCAGGAAAGGGAACCGCTGTTGCAATTATTGCAAGCTGTACAGAGCGCCAACAAGGGTTATCCCCATCCAAAACCAGTGCTTTTAAAAATTGCTCCGGACTTAACATTGGAGCAAATTGATGAAGTCATTGAAATCGTGAAGATCTCCGGTTTATCAGGCATTGTTGCCACTAACACTACCATTTCCCGTCAGGGGATTTCACCTGATGACCCAAATGCTAATCAGCAAGGTGGATTAAGCGGCACCCCGGTCAGGGCCTTTTCCACAACTATCATCAGGCATATCAGAGAAAAGGCTGGTCCTGAGATGTTGATAATAGGAGTGGGTGGGGTTTTTACTGCTAAGGATGCATTGGACAAGCTTCAGGCCGGCGCTGACCTCATTCAGGTTTATACGGGGTTTATTTATGAAGGACCTGATATGGTGAAAAGGATCTGTAAAGCACTTTAAAGTCGTTTATTCACAAATTAAATGATGTTGTTATTAATTTCCGGATGAGGCCTTTATTTCCATGTAAAACAACCAACAATAATTTTAACTTTGTGCCTCCAGAAAAATCAAAAAATATGAAAAAAATATTTACAATCTTAAGCATTGCCGTTGTGATGGCATCCTGTGGCAATAAGGAACAAGCTAATAATAAAGAAGCCGACGAGAATACAGGCAGTTTTGGTGCTCCAATTGATGACAAAGGCGCAATTCCAATCACTCAGCTGATGGCAGATATGACCGACAAATCGGAAATGAATGCTAAAGTGGAAGGCAAAATAAAGGAATGCTGTAAAAAGAAAGGTTGCTGGATGGATATTGAGAATCCTGATGGTTCAACGATGAAAGTTACTTTTAAGGATTATGGATTTTTTGTCCCTAAAAATGCTGACGGAAAAACGGCAATTATGCAGGGAAGAGCATTTCGTGATACTTTAACTGTTGAAACTTTGCGTCATTATGCGGAAGATGCAGGAAAAAGTAAAGAAGAGATTGAGAAAATTACCGAACCTCAGATTGATATTGCTTTTGAAGCAGACGGAGTAATCATTAAATAATTGCTTGCCCCGGAAGATGATTAATAAGCCGGTTAAAATAGTTGAATGCCCCCGCGACGCAATGCAGGGGCTTCATCATTTTATACCTACTGAATTAAAGGTAAAATACCTGAATGAATTGCTTAAAACAGGCTTCGATGTGCTGGATGCAGGAAGTTTTGTTTCACCAAAGGCTATTCCCCAGTTAAGAGACACCGCCGAGGTATTTCGTCAGCTGGATTTAACAGCAACTGACACTAAAATTCTGGCGATTGTTGCAAATAAGCGCGGTGGTGATGATGCTGTTTTATTTGATGAAGTTTCTTATCTGGGTTTTCCTTTTTCTATATCTGAAACATTTCAACAACGTAACACCAACTCTTCCATTGAACAGTCGTTGACAACGGTTAACGATCTACAAAATTTATGTATTCAGCATCATAAAAAGCTGGTTGTTTATATCAGCATGGCTTTTGGTAATCCTTATGGCGACAACTGGGATGCAGATGTTGCCCAACACTGGGTTAGAAAAATTGCAGAAGCGGGTATTGAGACCATTGCTCTGGCCGATACGGTTGGCATTGCTACTCCGCAAGATATCAGCTATCTCTTCAAGCATTTGATTCCTGAATTCAGTCAAGTAGAATTTGGGGCCCATCTTCATTGTACCCAATTAAATTGGATAAATAAGGTGGAAGCTGCGTATCTTAGTGGCTGCCGCAGGTTTGATACTGCCCTTAAAGGGTATGGTGGTTGTCCTATGGCTGATGATGAATTGGTTGGCAATCTTGCTACCGAAAATCTTATACACTACTTATCTCTACAAAACGAACCATTAATTATCAATAAAGATCAGTTGAATCAGTGCCTTGAACTTTCCAATTCCATTTTTAATCCTGTTATCAGTTCCTGATTTATTGCAATATTTATCTATGATTTCAGTTAACATAAGCTTAATGCAGCAAAAACCATATATGAAGCCCGGTAAAGTTATTCTCGCTTTTATAGTCCATTTTCTTTGCCTTAGCCCGTTTTTATCGGTGGCACAGAATAAAGGTTATGTAGAGGTAGTAGGATCGGTAATGATTGAAGGGAAAGGACTGGAAGGTGCAGATATCAAAGTGTATAAAGGCAATGAAAACAGTGATAATGCTCTTACATCAGCCAATGGAAAATTTATATTAAATCTGGATTATGGGTTTAATTACCGCATTGTTTTTTCAAAACCGGGCTATGTGAGTAAAACTGTAGTCTATGATTCTTCCGTTCCACAGGAAGAAGTCGACATAATCCGTTCCAACAAATTCAAGATTGATTTGTTTAAAATTCCTGATGGCGAGCAAATGCCTCCTGATGTTGATAAGCCCGTTGCTAAGTTCGCTTATAATCCTGATGCCGATGACTTTTTATATGATGAGAAATATTCTCAGACACGTAAAACGGAAATGGAGCAAGTGAAGAAAGACATGGCTGAAAAAGTAGTGAAGCAGGAAGCAGAGAAGAAGGCCCTTGCAGAAAAAGCTAAACGAGATTCCTTAACTGCTGTAAGAGCACAACAGGAATTGGCACAAGCTGCTGAAAAGGCAGAAAAAGATTCAATTGCAAAAGTGGAGCAGACAGCAGCTGCGAATGCAATTATAATACAGAAGGCTGAAAAAGCAAGATTGGATTCCATTGCTGCATTGGAAAAGAAGGCAGCACAGGAACTCACTGCAAGATTAGCCCGTGAAAAAGCAGTTCAGGATTCTATTTTAAAAGTGAATGAAAAAATTCGCATGGATTCAGTGTTAGCAGCAAAGGAAAAAATAAAGTTGGAAGAAATTGCTCTTGCAAAAGCGCGCAAGGATTCTATTGATGCAGAACAGGCAAAGTTGAAGCAGGAAGAATTAGCCAATGCTGCACGGCAAAAAATTATTAATGATTCTATAAGTGCAGCTAAAGAAAAAGCACGTCAGGAAGAGCTGGCCAGACTTGCTGTAGAAAAAGCGCAACAGGATTCCATTGCCCGTGTTACCGAAAAAATAAAACAAGATTCACTGGCAGCAGCAAAGGAAAAACAAAGACTGGAGCAACTTGCTTTGGAAAAAGTACGTCAGGATTCTATTGCTGCAGCTAAAGAACAATTAAAATTAGATCAGCTTGCACAGGAGAAAGCAAAGAAAGATTCTCTGGAAAAGGCAGAGGCAGAAGCACGAATTGCGGCCGAGAAACTAAAGGCTGAAAAGTTGGCGGAGGAAAAATCAAAACAGGATTCACTTGCCAAAGCACAGGAGGAAGGACGAATTGCTGCGGAGAAGCAAAAGGCCGAGCAACTGGCTCAGGAGAAAGCTAAACAGGATGCTCTTGCCAAAGCAAAAGAAGAAGCACTATTAGCAGAAATTGCACAAAAGGAAAGAGCAAAGCAGATTAAAGATTCTACTGATGCAGCCAATGAAAGGGCAAGACTTGATGCATTAGCTAAAGCAGCCGCTGAAAAAGCAAAACAAGACTCCATTGCTGCAGAAAATGAAAAGGCCAAAATTGCAGAACAAACACGTATGGCCCGTGAAAAGGCAACAAGAGATTCACTGGCTAAAGCAGATGAAGCAGCACGTTTAAAGGCGGAGGCCCTCGCTGCCGAAAAAGCAAAAAAGGAGGAACTTGAAAAGCAGGCTCGCTTAAAGGCCGAAAAGGATTCTTTAGCGGCAGCTGAAGCAAAAGCAAAAGAAGCAGCATTGGCTAAAGCGAAAGAAGATGCCCGTTTAGCTGAATTAGCAAAGGTGGAGCGTGCTAAGTTTGTTAAAGACTCAACTGACACTGCAAATGAGAAAGCACGTCAGGAACAACTCGCAAAAGCAACCCGCGAAAAAGCGGTGCGAGATTCTATTGCTGCGGCACAAGATAAAATTCGACAAGAGGAATTTGCAAAAGCTGAGGCAAAGAAGAAGCAGGAAGAACTGGAAAAATTGAAGAGAGAGCAGGCAGAAAAGGAAGCGCTGGCAGCAGCAGAAAAAGCAAAACAGGAGGAAATGGCGAAGATGTCAGCCGAAGAACGAAAAAAGCAAGAAGCTGATGCAGCCAGCAAGAGGTTACAGGAAATTGAGGCTCGCAAAAAACTCCTCGCACAAAGTGAGCAGGGGGCAAAGAAAGCGGCTAACGATATGAGCGTTTATCGTGTTGACTTTGACAAGGAATTTGTTCCTGAAGGAATAACTGATGAAACAATTACTGAGGCAAACCGGACTATTTACAGGAGCATTGTTAAATTTAAAGATGTTAAGGCAACATACCTTAAAGTAGCATATAGTTGGGGCGGAATTTTCTTTTTCAAGAATTCCGTTAGTATTACGGAAACCATGTATGGACAGGATCTTAAAAATTTCAGGGCTCAGGTAAAATAAAATTCAAGAAAGATAAAAAAAGGCGCAGTTTGTAATTTGTACACTGCGCCTTTTTTATGAATTCAATTTCTGTTAAACTTTATATTCAACAGTTGAATTTCTGGTACTTAAAATGTATAACGTATCTTCTTTTTCCAGTGGATCGGTAGTTTGGTTGATAAGATTGATTAGTCTTTCCCGATCGTAATTGTTGCCAAAATGATAAATGTAATGACGTGCCGCACTTCTCAAGTAGTAGGGCTCCTTAATATTCCAGGCAAATTGGCGAATCAACTCTACCAATTCTCTATTGTGAGTTTGATAATTTACTGCAAGCCACATTATAATTGCATAATTTTGATAAGAATAGATAGCATTACCGGAAGTAAGAAATTTAATCAATGATTTGCTGACATCAATATTATATCCGGCATAGTGTTTTAACAGGTTCACGGTATACTCCGGATTTTTTTCAAGACGTTTGCTGCATTCATTTAGTAATGTTAACTCTTCCAGTTTATAATATAAGCCCAGCAAACGGGTGAATCGGATTTTAAAACTATTGAGCATACCATATTTTTTATGCTCCATAGGGTGTTCCTTTTTGTCAATAGACTTTTCGGAAATAATACGGGTTTTATAAACATTCAGAAATAATCCTCTTACATACATTTTGCCCGCTAGCAACTCCAGTTTCTTTTTACAGGAAGACTTGCTTTTACACCAAATCTCGATATTATCCGACTCACGCAGGTAAACAATACCTTCATACGACTGAAAGAATGCGTCAATTGGCTTCAGAAAAAATTCTGTTAAAAGGTCAGTGGTGAAGAAAACCTGTGGTACACCTTTATGTCCTAATGGTGACCATTTTCGAAGACATCTTTCAAGTGTATTTACAGATTCAACCGGTGCGCCCTGCTCAATCAGTCCTTCGCACAATAAACGGATGTCGATGTTGGGACCAAATGCGGTAATGTCACTGGTAAGTATGGAATTATAGCCTTTATTGAATAATGGCTTGCGCATCTCCATCATGTCCTTGCCGGCTCTTAGATATTTTTTCATCCATAGAGGATCCTTTGGATATTGCAGCAATATTTCATCCAAGTTTTCAGGTGCTTTTCCAAACAAGGTTTTAAAAATTGTGGGAAAGCATTCAAAAGCCAATAGGGTATAAAGAAGATGATCCTTTAAAGTCAGATAACTGAAATGCCTGATAAGTCCGCCGGGCTTGGGAACATTAATCGTTGTTGCAGGAGAAGGTTCGTAGTCGGGAGATGTGATTTCATTGTAGGTGTTCAACAACGAAGCATCATCAGCAGTATCCAGCCATTTATTTTCAAAAGGGTAGTCAATAGTCAGTGTATTTCTGACTTTGAACTGCTGAATGATTTTGCATGCCAGCTTAATTTTATCGAGGGGCTGAAGCATGTTATTCGGATTTGCCGGATTTAAAGAATTTACGATCCAGTGCGTATTTACCGGGTCCGCTTAATAACAAGAAGAGGAAGGTAATTAATGCTTCTAGTGCATGAGATGCTGATTCAATTGAATCACCACTGCTGTAATGCTTATAGCAGGCAACGGACATATGAATGCACATCATGATCATGGCAGGCCGGAAGAACAAGCCCGTTAACATTAATAATCCTCCGCCAAATTCAGCAAATGCAGCTAAGAAACCCCACCCTGCCGGATAGAAGTAAATACCAAAATTTGCCATGCTTTGTCCCAGACGGGTCCATGCCGGTGGTCCACCCATTAATTTTGGGAAGCCATGCAGCATAAACATAAGTCCGATTCCAAGACGTAAAATTAACAATGCCTTATCAGGAGTAAGAATTGGAGCATCCTGATTAAACACGCTTACTTTCCGCATTCCAAACCAGAAACTTAACAAGATAAAGAGGAATATTAATACATAGTATCCGCTGATAAATTTATTCAGACGTTCCACCCAGCTTTTCACTTTTCCACCTTCAGGATGGAGTTTATGATAGATGTAAAAATTCTCCATACTGATTGCAAGTTGCATCGAATAATGCATAGATACCGATCCGGCAGAAAAACTCTCTCCTGTTTTAATTGTTTCTCTGAACCAGTGCATTCTTTCTGCAGTGCTTGCAACATCAGATGGTGATTGTGAACTGATCATTGGAAATTGAGCAGTACCATGGCAGGATATACAGCCTGAATTAGGATTATCAACCGGTCCGTTTAATCGTCCCGCCCAACCGAACTTGAATTTATCCTTCAGTAAAGGGTTTATAAAGTTTTGTTTTAAAGGTTCACCGTGCTTTACCAATTCCGGTGTTATGCCTGCATCATTTCCCCAGCTTAAACCTGCCGGTTGCATTTTTAACCAAGGATTGTCACCGGGCAGATCTCCGTTGTAAATTAAAGTTCCCATAACCCAACCGCTGCCATCATCCGCTCTTGAATCTCTTACTGCAATATCAAATTGCAATAGATACATGCTTACCACGTGCTTTTTAAACTTTTCATTAACGCTGGTATGAATATTTGCCATCCATTTAGGAGCATCTTTCAGGTAAGGTACTGAAATAGTATCTGCATCAGTGAATAGCAATTTGCCACAAACAGTACCTTCCGGGAAATTAGAAAGAGTGGGATCAGGATGTTGTGGATCTTTCCATACCTGACCTACAACATAACCTCCGGCAGCATTATAAATTCCAATTGCCCAGTTTTGTACAAAATCATGTTGATCGGGGCTTTGTTCATAAGGCTTTGAGTCGCGTTCACGGGTAAGACCATTGATGAATTCACGGGCTAGTGTGCCATCACGCGGATCACGCCAGTGCATCCAGGGCACATGATACCATTTGCGAACCTTGTTATTCTGAACTACCCAGTCACATTCCGTATTACCTTCCAGGATATATTCATAAACTACCTGAACATATTTAAGCGGATCTTTTTTGAAGTCAACTTTTAGCCAGGGCATTTCTGTGGCTTTGTCGGGAGATTGTGGAAAATCCTGACTGAGCTTAAAAACTTTTCCGGTCCAGCCGGGCGGAGGATTTTCACCTGCATCAGGAAACTGTCCTTTAGCAAGCATACATAAAAACGAAAAAACAACAGTGTAAAAGAGATGTTTGAACATAGGTTTAAATACAGCTATGTATATACGAAGGCAAACTTACAGAGTTACTCAGTTGCTGATAAAATTAAACATAGTACAATACTTCCTTTTGTTAACAATTAGCCTGACCGGTAAAATGGCCATTCATTACTTTTGAAAGACCTTATCAGAAATACAATTAAACCAAGGAAAATAACCAATAATCCTGAAAGCATAAACTGAATGCCGGTTGAAATAAAGATAAAAAACCACATCAAAATTACCAGAATAACGGGCAAAGGATAGAGCGGCATTTTATAGGGCAGCGATGCAATTCCGTTACGTTTTCTTAACATCACCACACCGATAGCCTGACCAATAAACTGAATTAAAATTCGCATGGCAAGTATTGCAGTTATTACTTCAGATAACCTAAATAAAAGACTGAAAACAAATGCAATAGAGCCTAGTGCAAGTAGTGAAACATGAGGAAAGTTTTTAGTTGGATGAAGACGACCGAATGACTTAAAGAAGAGGCCGTCTTTGGCAGCGGCATACGGTACTCTTGAATATCCCAGCATCACTGCAAAAAGGGAAGCTAGTGCTACCCAAAGCACCATTCCGGTTGCTATTAAGGCAGCTGTTTTTCCATAGAGCCGTTCAATGAAAGTACTTACAATAAACTCTGAATGCCTTGCTTCCTGCCATGGAATAACGCTGGTTACGCTGATGTTCATGGCAATGTACAATACCGAAATACCGGCTATGGAAATAAACATACTTCTGGGGATATTCTTTTCCGGGTTGATGATTTCTCCGCCCAAATGACAGACATTATAATAACCCAGATAACTGTAAACGGTTTTAACTGATGCCTGTCCCAATGCCATAAAAAACAGCGAGCCGGTAATAGGTGAGTGGGCCATTTCAATGATGGGTGCAGCAAAATTCCCATGACTAATGCCTCCCAGAATGATCCATAAAAGTGTGGCTATAACACCCATCCAAAGTAAAGTACCTATTCTTCCAATGCTATCTATTTTCCGGTAAAGAAGAAATGTAAGAAACATTACTAGAGCACCGGAAATCATTTTCTTTTCTAGGTCTCCAATTGGAACAATATAACTGAAATACTGTGCAAAGCCTATTGCCCCCGAAGCAACCACCAATGGCGCCTGAATACAAGTTTGCCATACATATAAAAAGCTAAACATTCTGCCTGCTTTGCCCGGACCATATGCTTCTTTTAAGAAGTTAAAACTTCCTCCGGCCATAGGATACTTCGCACCCAGCTCACTCCAAATCAAGGCATCAATAACCGACAATATAGCTCCGGCAATCCAGGCATAAAGAAAATTAGGGCCGCCCATTATGTCAATTACCAGAGGCAATACGATAAACGGACCAATACCAACCATGTCAATCATATTGATCACAGTGGATTGAAATAGTCCTAATCGTCTTGGGAGAACAGCATTTTCCTGCATGAAGGACGAAAGTAGTTTATTGAAACCAGTCAGTTCCGTTTTAACTTCTTTCGGTGCATTAATATTTCTATTTGAGAAGATAATTCTTGCAAATCGGGTAGCTTGATGCGTACCTTCACTAGTAACTTAAATACTTGAATATATGAATCTCACACAAAAACTGGACAAATGGGCATATGCTCATCACCCACGCTGGATTGATTTGCTTCGTATTGCATTAGGGATCACACTAGTGATAAAAGGGTATTTCTATATCAGCAACTCTGAAAAGCTGGTAGAAATGCTAAGTCATAGTCGTTTCGAATGGGTATCATTTGCACTGGCACATTACGTAGCCTTTGCTCATCTTTTTGGTGGTGTATTGATTACCATCGGATTGCTCACCAGAGTAGCAGTAGTATTTCAATTGCCCATTTTGCTAGGTACAGTAATCTTCATCAATAGCAAATCAGGCTTCTTTTCCGTGAATTCGGAATTACCTTTTTCAATCATGATACTATTGATGTTGGTATTCTTCTTTGTTTATGGCTCCGGACCGGCATCTGCTGACCAGGCTATGGAAAATGAAAGAAGGGAAGAGAAAGGCTGATTTGCCTTATGAATTTATTTGCCGGCGTCTGCCAAAAACTTAGCAAGACCACTGTCTGTTAACGGATGCTTCAATAGATCAAGAATTACGTTTAAAGGACAGGTTGCTACATCGGCACCCAGCTTTGCACAATTAATGATATGCATTACATGACGAATGGATGCTGCCAGAATCTTAGTTTCAAATCCGTAGTTATCATAGATGATCCTAAGTTCTTCAATTAACACCAGACCATCAGTTGAAATATCATCCAGTCGGCCGATAAAAGGAGAAACATAAGTTGCTCCGGCTTTAGCTGCCAATAATCCCTGACCAGGTGAAAAAACGAGCGTACAGTTGGTACGAATACCTTTATCAGAGAAGTATTTTATTGCCTTAATACCATCTTTAATCATGGGTACTTTTACTACTATCTGTGGGTGGAGGTCGGCAAGCATTTCGCCCTCATTAATCATACCTTTGAAATCAGTAGAGATTACCTCAGCACTTACATCACCTTTAACAATATTACAGATGTCAACATAGTGCTTCAGGATATTATCCTGTCCTTTTATACCCTCCTTGGCCATTAACGAAGGATTGGTAGTTACGCCATCCAGCACTCCAAAATCACTGGCTTCTTTAATCTGATCAAGATTGGCGGTGTCGATGAAGAATTTCATGTGAACTAAATTTAGAAGTAAATGGTAATTATATGTTGATAATCAATGAGTTTAAAAAAAGAGTGGGTAAGCTACTTATATCGCACCGCTCAACCATTTATCCTTGCTTTCTTCCGAACCTGGGGAATTTAACAGGAGCTGGTCGTATAAGACTTACCCGGGCCAAAAGTAAACACAATTTAGTAACGAAAAAGGGTATTTAATAAATTCTGTCGGGATTAATTAATACTCCTTCAATTTGTTTTAGAAGGGCTTTTCCTATGCACCTGATCATCTCTTCAAAAGAAAGTCAAATCATTACATTTGCAGCCTTATGCAACCAACCTCTTTTAAATCGTCGGTAAACTACGGGGCAATTAACGGCCTCATTTGTTTTGCGATGTTTTTACTAATCTACTGGATGGGATTCAACCCGTTAGGACAAGCTTCTCTGCTGGCCGTTTGGGTACAGCCTTTATTCATCTGGTTGTCTGTCAGGTATTACAGAGATGAATTGCTGCAAGGACAAATTACATTTTCTGAAGGATTCAGAGCCGGTATGCTCACCGCTCTTGGTGGAGCTTTGCTTTATGCTTTGTTGGTTTATAGCTTCGGAAAAGTAATTGATGCCGGATTACTGGACAATTATAAAGAGATTATGCTTACCGATTTAGAGAAAACAGAAACCGAGCTTCGCGGATTGTTTGGCGATAAATATTATGACAGTGTATTTGAAGATATCAAAAACAAGACATTAACCGGTCAGGCTGTAAGCGACTTCATTAGCAAAGTAATGGGTGGTGTTGTTTTTTCTATCATTATTGCTTTAATTCTTAAACGTAATTCTCCAAAAACGATATGACCGATATATCCGTCATTGTTCCGTTATATAATGAAGAAGAATCCTTGCCGGAACTGGCTGCATGGATTCATCATGTGATGACTACTAACAATTTAAGTTATGAAGTCATTTTTGTGGATGATGGCAGCAAGGATAAATCATGGGATGTTATTAGTCAACTGGCAAAAGAAAATCGTTCTTGCAGAGGAATTAAATTCCGTCGTAATTATGGCAAGTCAGCTGCATTGCAGAATGGTTTTCAGGCTGCACTAGGGAAGGTAATTATTACTATGGATGCCGATCTTCAGGATAGTCCGGATGAAGTGCCGGGCTTATATAAAATGATTGTGGAGGAAGGTTATGATCTGGTTTCCGGATGGAAGAAAAAACGGCATGACCCAATCAGTAAAACCATACCAAGTAAGTTCTTTAACTGGGTTACGCAGAAGATGTCAGGTATTCATAACCTGCACGATTTCAACTGCGGACTCAAAGCTTATAAAAGTGAAGTTGTAAAAAGCATTGAAGTTTATGGGGAGATGCATCGATATATTCCTGTGATTGCAAAGTGGGCCGGATTTGCTAAAATCGGGGAGAAGGTAGTGGAGCACAGAGCCCGTAAATATGGCATTACCAAGTTTGGCCTCGAACGATTCGTAAATGGCTTTCTGGATCTGCTTTCTATAATGTTTGTTTCGCGTTTTGGTAAACGTCCGATGCATTTATTCGGTACGCTGGGCACGTTACTGTTCATTATTGGTTTCCTGTTTGCCACATATTTGGGCGTTTACAAAATATATATGGTAGCCAATCATCTGGAAGCAAGAGCGCTTACAGATCGTCCTTCTTTTTACATTTCACTAACTTGTATGATTATGGGAACGCAAATGTTCCTTGCGGGATTTGTGAGTGAATTGGTATCCAGATATGCACCGGAACGCAATCATTATCTTATTGAAAAGAAAATCAATCTCGGTTGAAGCGTGTTGTAGTTATCGGTCCTGCCTATCCGCTGCGTGGAGGAATTGCTGCCTATACACAGCGCCTCGCTCAGCAATTTGTTAAGGAAGGACATCAAACCACCGTTTATACTTTTTCATTGCAGTATCCGTCTTTTTTATTCCCCGGTAAAACTCAATACAGCACTGACGAGCCGCCCAAAGACCTGAACATTAATGTGTCGGTTAATTCTATCAACCCGTTAAACTGGATTAAAATAGGACGGGAGATTAAAAAATCAAAGCCTGATATTGTTGTATTTAACTACTGGTTACCATTAATGGCACCATGTTATGGAACGATTGCACGAATTCTTCGAAAAGATAAATCTATAGCCTGCCTTGCTGTTATTCATAACATGATACCACATGAAAAGAGGACAGGAGATAAACAGCTAAGCAGCTACTTCATAAATGCCTGTAGCGGGTTTGTTACCATGACCAATCAAGTGAATGTTGATCTGGAGCTGTTTACTTCTTCCAGCAACAAAGCAATTATTCCTCATCCGGTTTATGATACTTATGGTGAAGGTGTAAGCAAAGCAGCAGCGGCAGAACACCTACATGCTGATGTTAAAGCCCGATACCTGCTTTTTTTCGGTTTAGTGAGAAAGTATAAAGGTCTTGATTTACTGATGCATGCAATGGCAGAAGAGAAAGTGCGCGCTTTTAATTTGAAATTGTTGGTGGCGGGTGAATTTTATGAGGATCGTGTATTCTACGAGTCATTGGCAAAGGAGCTGAATATATATAACGATTTGATATTAGTGAGTGATTTTATTCCTGATAAAGAAGTCAGGTATTACTTCTCTATTGCGGATTTAGTGGTGCTGCCTTACAGAAATGCCACACAGAGCGGCGTTTCCTCACTGGCCATCCATTTTGATAAGCCGATGATCGTCTCTAATTTTGGAGGTCTGCCCGAAACCGTGGTGGAAGGGAAAACAGGATTTGTTGTGACTGCTGAGGCGAATGATCTGGCAAATGCCATTGTCAGATATTATAACGATGCTGATCATCAGCAAATGATTGAAAATGTAAAAAGGGAAAAACTAAAATACAGCTGGTCGAAGGTGGTGAATGCATTATTGAAACTGGCAGTGAAAAAAGATCATTATGATAATAAGAAGTAAAGCGCCGTTAAGGATTGGTTTAGCCGGAGGTGGGACTGATGTAAGTCCGTTTTCTGATATATACGGTGGTGCCATCCTTAACGCTACCATCTCTCTTTTTGCCTTTGCCACTATAGAGCCAACGGATGATGGTAAATGCGTATTTCTGGCAATGGATAAAAACGAAACCATTGCTGTGAATGCAGATATGCAACTGGAAATAGATGGTAAACTGGATTTATTAAAGGGAATATATAATCGTGTTGTCAGAGACTTTACCAAAAAACCATTGTCCTTTCGTCTCACAACTTATGTAGATGTTCCTCCGGGTTCCGGTTTGGGTACTTCGTCAACGTTGGTGGTTGCTGCATTAGGTGCCTTTGTGGAATGGTTGCGTCTTCCTTTAGGAGAATACGATATTGCACATCTGGCATACAGCATTGAAAGAGAAGATCTGAATCAGGCAGGAGGTAAGCAAGATCAATATGCGGCCACATTTGGCGGCGTGAATTATATGGAGTTTTATTCGGGGGATAAGGTTATCGTTAACCCGTTAAGAATTAAACAACATTACCTGAATGAACTGGAGAACAATCTCCTTTTATACTATACTGCAACCAGCCGTTTTTCTTCTACTATCATTGAAGAGCAAAGTAAGAATGTAGTCAATAAAAATGTCAAGTCCATTGAAGCCATGAATAACCTCAAGGAGCAATCTGTTTTAATGAAGGAAGCACTTCTTAAAGGTAACATTGATGCTATTGGTGAAATCCTGGATATCGGTTTTAAGAATAAAAAGGATATGGCTGACGGCATCAGCAATACACAAATGGATGATATCTATAATGCAGCAAAAAAAGCAGGTGCTTCCGGAGGTAAAATTTCCGGTGCCGGTGGTGGAGGATTTATGATATTCTATTGTCCGGGC
>JANOBN010000552.1:0-7330 GCA_031411675.1 Bacteroidota bacterium
CTTTTATTAATAACTGCCTTTCACATGTAAAATGCAATTCAGAACAAATGAATTCAACCATGTGCTCATTTTCCTTTAAGAAAACCGAACAAGTGGAATAAATTAATGGCTTACCCTGCTTAACCAATGAGGCCACGTTCCTGAGAATTCGCTGTTGTCTTTCTACATATTTTTCAAGTGTGGTTAAATCGAAAAAGGAAAGTAACTCCGGTGTTCTGGACCAGGTGCCTGAACCCGTACACGGTACATCAGCAATAATTCCATCAAAATAATTATTGCTCAGCTCGTCAGGTTTACCTGATTCAAGGTCTGCAACAACACATAAATAATCACGAATAGCATTTACCCTGAATCGCTCCTTTAAATTTCTTATAATGGATTCTCTTTTATCGCTTACTGTAATTTTTACGCTTTTTTCAATTGAATGCAGCAACAAACTCTTACCGCCGGATCCGGCACAACAGTCATACCATAGCTCTCTTTTAACAGGATGATACATTTCTCCCGTTAACTGTGAACTTCTGTCCTGCACTTCATACCAATCCTTTTTTATTCCCTTGCTCTCCAGATTAACCCCACTCTGCAATCCAATACGATTCTCTTCCTTAATAAATGCTATTTTATTCTTCTGAAGCAAGGTAAGTACTTCGTGCATCTTTGCATCATTTACTCTCAACCATGTATAAGGTTGAATTAACATACTTAAAGCATATTCTTCTTTGGAAATCCCTGTTGAAAGATCTTCAGAAAAAGGAAATAATTCAGTAATATTAATTATATAATTTTCTGATGCTAAAACTTCAAGCTTACTAAACAGATTACCTGAGATCAAAGCAGGATTCAGTGTCGAATATTTATCGATAAGATAGCTTCTTATGTTATCCAACTGATTTGAAGTTAAAAAAACCGCCACAGCCAACCGCTCTTCACTCTTCAATGAATCATAGGCCTTACCCAGACGAAACCAACTATATACCAGATCCGAAGTACTTCTGCGATCATTAGCACCCATTTCCGGATGTTGACGGTAAAAATTGCGCAGGAAAATTTGCAGTGGCAAATCACCCCTATATTGCTTAATTAATGAAATTACCCTTTCTATTTGTCGCTGTTCCTTCACCTTGCTAAAGTAACTTTTAAAAAGAAAATTTCATTGGAAATATTGCATTTTATTCCACACTTAAATCAAGGTCGTATTGCAGATAAATTTATTAGATGTTCTTAACTTAAACTCATCTTTTAAATGACAAAAAGTTTTCATACTTTTTCTTAACATATACTGCCATCTCATACTGTGTTAATGTCTTTAATTGCGCCTCGTTCATGCTGCAGTACTCAATAAAACTGTCAAAGTCTCTGTCACGAATAGGAAGATATCCGGTCTTTACATAGTAATCCAGTAATTCCCTCATTAATTTTTTTCTTTGGTCCTCATTCAGCATAAATGCTACTTCTCTTTTGCTTCTTTCATTCCTGCTAAACATCTGGTAGAGGTAGGTTACCGGACTTTGCAATGCATCTACGCCTTGCAAAATATATTTCCCTTCATCATAACCAAGTTTACTTATATCCTTTGATATACTGTCAAGTGTACGATGTGGAATAATGGTAACTTCTTCCAATTGATATGACAAACGCCGTAATACAATATTTAAATTAAATGCATTATTAATTAAAGAATCTTTCAGGGCAACAAACCGTAACTCATATCCTATTGTACGAAATGCAAGAGTATCAGATGATTGTACATCTAATGAGAATGTGCCATCTTCATTTGCAAGTATTCCCTTTTGTGTGCGCATATTCACAATAATGCAGCCCGGTATATTAATGCGCCTGTCTGATGCATCCGTAACTCTTCCTTTAATTTGAAACAGTTGCTGCGCTTCAACTTCCGAATTCGCAAGTAAAAGAATAAAAAAAATCCATTTTAATTTTCCCATGCTAAATCGCTTCTGCAACTGTAAAGGTACTGCCTCCAATAAATATCAAATCGTTAAATTGCGCATTTTTAAGAGATGCATTTACAGCCTTTTTTACTGATGAATAATTATTGCCTGTTAAATTATGGGCTGCTGCCTGAGCTTTAAGAAGGCTTGCATCCAACCCACGTGGTATATTTGCTTTACAAAAATAGTAAATGGCATTTTTAGGTAATAATCCTAAAATGGTGTCAATCTCTTTGTCGTTCACCATACCCAAAACAAAATGGAGTTTATTGAATTTATATTTCTTCAACATAATAAGTACTTCCTTAATACCGTCTACATTATGTCCGGTATCGGCAATCATTAAAGGCCGTTTTGAAATTATTTGCCATCTGCCTGCAAAACCGGTATTCAAAGAAACATTGCTAAGTCCCCGTTTAATATGAGTATTCTTAATCAATAAATGTTTCTGTAATATTTCAATGCTCTGTAATACTGTAATACAATTCCTTAACTGGTAATCTGCAATCAAATCCATCTTCAGATTTTCAAAAAGCAGCTCCCCCTTTCTAAATACATTTACTTTAAGGTAATAACTGTTTGCCCGTTTTTCCTTTGATGATATCTCCGTTTTATAATTTCGGGCAGCAATATATAAAGCTGCATTATTTCTTTCTGCAGCTTTTTTAAATAAGTCATTAAGTTCATTTTTGCTTTCCCCAATAACAACAGGAATATTTTTCTTGATGATCCCTGCTTTTTCGGTTGCAATTTCCGGCAAGGTATTACCCAAAAGGTTCATATGATCATAACCAATATTTGTTATGATTGAAAGCATGGGTGTAATCACATTAGTAGAGTCGAGCCGGCCACCAAGTCCTGTTTCTATAATTGCAATATCAACTTTTTTATCCCGAAAATAATTAAAAGCCAGTCCAACCGTCATTTCAAAAAAAGAAGGTTTTATTTTTTCAAAATCTGCTTTATACTGTTCCACAAAACGACATACATATTGTCTGCTTATTTCTTTTCCGTTAATTCTGATCCGCTCGCGAAAATCTTTTAAATGTGGTGAAGTGTAAAGCCCTGTACGGTAGCCTGCTTCCTGAAGTATGGAAGCAAGCATATTACTAACGGAGCCTTTACCATTTGTACCGGCAATATGAATACATTTAACGGAATCTTGTGGATTGCCTAACACATTACAAAGTGCAATTGTGTTATTAAGATTCGGTTTATATGCAGCCGCACCAATCCTGTGAAACATAGGTAGTGCACTGTATAAATAATTTAGTGTTTGCTGATAGTTCATCGCAGGATGAACGCAAATGTAATAGTACCGCGTTGTTCTTCCACACCTTGCGGACTTGGAGAAAATTTTGTTTTCATGGCCGCTTCTTTTGCCTTGCGTACCAGATTAGTACTTGTTGTTGTAGAGCCTCTGCCCGGAGCGCTTGCAGTAACCACATTACCGTTTTTATCTACCGTAATATCAACCACCACCTTGCCCTGTTCCTGTGATTGGTCAGTTATTTTTGGAGGAACACGCATGCTTCTACCGGAAAGACTAAAATCATAACCATTACCGCCAGGACCGCCGTTGCCATGAGAACCGGTACCATCCCCGTGATCACCCGAGCCCATATTATTCCCATGATTCTTACTGTAAAGGCTACCTTCTTCAATCCCCTGATCACCTGGTTTTCCTGTTTCTCCTTCGCCTCCGGTCTTTTTCTTCGTATAAAGAGCATTATTATTCACTACCGGCTGCTTTGGCACTTCCTTTTTAGGAGTTGTAATTACAACCGGAGTTTTCTTAATCTCTTTCTTTACTTCCTTTTGAGCTATTTCCGGAGCATCTTCAATATCCTGTGTCATCAACTCCTTTTCATCTTCTTTTTTAACTTCTTCCTGCTTTTGTTGAGGGAAGGGTGTATTGAATTCTTTATCAGGCTCCGGTTGAATCTCACCCGTTCCTTCATCCATATACCCAAAATTTACTTCAACGCCGGAGTTATCACTAAACAATGGAGGATCAGGATTAGTAAAAACAATAAGTAGAAATGCAAGCAATATTAACCCGTGAAAAATGAGTGTTCCTGCTAATGCTTTCCACCTATCGCTGTTCGATGTTGCTGTTGTACTCATGGTTTATTTTCCGTAGCCAGAATCATTTTTATTTTTAGCTTATTACCAATATCAAGTAAGGTAACAAGTTCCTGAACTGTAACCGCTTTATCCACTCTTAATACTGCAGTCGGCTCTGTGGTTCCGGTTATAGCTGCAGCAAGTTCTGTCTGCAGACTTTCATAAGGAATCTCACGGTTATTAATAAAGTAATGTAAGTCCGCTGTAACAGATATGGTAAGCGGCTGCTTATTGATGGTAGTGCTGTTTTTCGATGCTTTTGGTAAAAGCAGTTTAATTACGTTGGGGTTTACTAAAGTTGAGGCAATAAGAAAAAATAACATCAGAAAAAACATGATATCATTCAGAGAAGCCGTTGCTACTTCCGGCTGTACGCGATGTCGGCGGCGAAGATTCATTTTGCTGGCTCCTGTAGTAAGTCTATAAATTCCACTGCATTACTTTCAATTTTAAAGATCACCTTGTCTGTTAAAATAGCAAGGTAATGATATCCGATGTAAGCAAATATTCCTATGATAAGTCCGGATGCAGAGGTGATCATTTTTTCATACAAGCCACCTGCAATTAATCCTATACTGATATTATCTGCCAGTGATATGTTGTAAAAAATTTTTATTACGCCAATAATAGTTCCTACAAAACCAAACATGGGTGCTATCCCGGCAATGATTCCAAGAATACCTAAATTCTTCTCCAACTTATGCACTTCCAGCTTTCCTGTGTTTTCAATGGCGTCTTCAATTTCCTTTATCGGACGCCCTATTCTTGATATACCTTTCTCAATAAGTCTTGCTATCGGACTATTAGTGTTTTTACAAAGTGACTTTGCCGAATCAATGTTTCCGTTATGCATAAAGTCACGGATATTATTCATAAAGTTCAGGTCGATTTTAGACGCACGGCTGATAACCAGAAAACGTTCAATGAAAATATAAATAGCAATTATTGAAAGCAATCCGATAGGAATCATAATTGGGCCGCCCTTAATAATCATTTGCCAGAGGGAAAGCGTAGCAGGAGGAGTAACCGGAGCTAGTGCTGTAGTTGCCGGAGCTATATTGTTAATTGTATCGGCCATAAGGGTGGTGGCCTGCTGAATCTGAAGTAGTAACGACATGTTTTATCTTTTGATTGTAAAAGCGTAAAGGTAGAATCAGAGGTTCAGTCTATAAGTTAATCGTTCAGTTGCGTTTGAACAATGGATTGTTAATTGCTTATGTTGAGATTAACGGGAAAGCAGGTGGTAAATTATAAAAGATTAAAAATTATCTCAATGATTATCAACCGACATAGCGGAAAAACAGCCTAATCTCTGAACCAGTCAGAATACATAACATAATTGGAAGCAATTCGCTCATTAAGTTCTTTTAATTGCCCTTCATCCACATCTTTAACTCTTTTCGCCGGCACACCTGCATAAATAGATCCGGGTGCTACAATCGTGTTTTCCAGAACAACCGCTCCGGCGGCAATCACTGAATTTCTTCCAATTACGGCATGATCCATTATAATGGCTCCCATTCCTATTAATACATTATCCTCTACTGTACAGCCATGAACGATCGCTCTGTGGCCGATAGAAACATTATTCCCGATAATTGTAGCGGCCTTTAGATAGGTACAATGGATAATAGCCCCATCCTGGATATTCACCTGGTTCCCAATGTGTATGCTATTTACATCTCCCCGCACTACGGCATTAAACCACACAGAACAATCGTTGCCCATGGTTACTTCTCCAACAATTGTAGCGTTTTCTGCAAAAAAGCAATTTTGCCCGTAATGAGGCGTTTTCCCGTTAATAGTTCGTTGATATGCCATATTCAATTTTCTTACGAAAATACAGGAATAAGAAGAATGTAAAATTCCTTAGCATTATTGCTTTCTGACATTAGTCAATCCCTTAATGTAAATGATTTACTAAATTTGTACAAGAATGCTGAAAATGAAATACGCCTTATTCTTTTCTTTACTCCTCCTGACTTTCTCCGGTTGTAAAAAAAGCAATCTTGAGCCCGAGGCTCCTGAGATTGAATTTGCAGGTTTTAATTTTTTGGAAAAGGAACCTGATGGAACGGATCTGAGAATTGAAATGATTATTCGTTTTAAAGACAGGAATGGAGATATCGGGCGTGTAGAGTCAGAAAAAAAAGATGCCTGTGGAAGAGACATTAAAGATCTAAATATCTATTATGAAAAGTATCAGAATGGTATTTTCACACCATTTCTGACAGCTATTAAAGATACTATCTGGGATAGCAGTTGCAAAATAGTTTCAGTAAGTGATTCAAGTCAACTGCAATTAAGCCGCTCACTCACTTTCATTCAACCCGAAGGAAATAATAAATCAATTGAAGGTGAGATCAGCTATGAATTGAAATATCTTTCTGAGTTGATCATTTTACCATCAAGAGGCCGTTTTCGGATTTTTCTTAAAGACAGAGCCGGGAATAAAAGCAATGAAATACTGACAGATGAACTGATAATTACCAAATAATCAGTTAAAAGAAAAATTATTGGGTCCTATGCCAACAAGGGCACTATCCATCAGTAGCGCGTTTTCATTATAATGCAGCATATAGCAATTAGCATTAAAACCATATCGGCCTGCATAAATATCCCCACTTGTAGGATGTACTGCTATTCCATAAAAAAGATCCGTAGTGTTTGAGACATTGTACATGGTACCTGATGCCATATCATACCTTTTAATACTTCCGCTATAACCATCAACTCCAAACAAAAAATAAATTTTATCCCCATTTTTATTTGCAACCATCTTTACAGGATGAATGAGCTGGCCAAGGCTTACATTTGAAATAACTGTATTGGTTGCAGGGTCAACAGTAACAATTGAACTGCCAATATCATCTGCAGTAGCGCCTATATAATCAGGGCCGGTACTGCCGGAACACAAGACCTGAATTTTACCGTTAGCATCTAATATTAAGCTGCCCGGATTAACACCAACCTCAATAGTTGTGATTACTGAATTCGAAACTGCATCGATTACTGTTACAGAACTGTCCAACCCAAATCCACCTGCATTACATATATATACTTTGTTGTTTACAAGCAACATTTGTTCCGGACCTTCTCCGGTTGGAACAGAACCGGTTATTGTGAGGGAATTTAAGTCAATAATTTTAGCGGAATTTGAAAACCAGTCGGTAACATATGCTTTATTATTATCAATAGGCAAAAAATAACGCGGTGAGGAAAAACCGGTAATAGTATTGATTTTTTTAAAATCC
>JANOBN010000553.1:0-4434 GCA_031411675.1 Bacteroidota bacterium
TCCCAGTCGCACGCGACGGTGCTCATCACCGGGGAATCAGGCACCGGAAAGGAGCTTGTTGCAAAAGCAATACATTATCAGTCAGGCAGAAGAAATAAAGCATTTGTAGCTATTAATGTGGCAAGTATTCCGGCGGATTTACTGGAGAGCGAATTATTCGGACATGAAAAGGGATCTTTTACAGGAGCCATTTCCAGAAGGCTGGGGAAATTTGAAGAAGCACAGGGCGGAACACTTTTTCTGGACGAAATCGCTGATTTAAATATAAATCTTCAGGCAAAATTATTACGGGTATTGCAAGAAAGAGAAGTCACCAGAATTGGCAGTAACACCGTAATTCCACTTGATGTCAGAATTATTGTGGCTACACACAGAAACCTTTCAGAGGAAGTAAAAAAAGGGCATTTTCGTGAAGATTTATATTATCGTTTATTAGGATTACCAATTCATCTTCCTCCACTGAGAGAACGGAATAATGATATTTTAATAATTGCAAAACATATTTTAGATGTCTTTTGCAAAGAAAATATAATGCCTTTAAAAACTCTTTCAATGGAGGCACAGAAAAAACTTACTTCTTATTCTTATCCCGGCAACGTAAGGGAGTTAAAGGCTATCATTGAGCTTGCTGTAGTAATAACCGACAATAATATCATAGATGAACAACATCTTACTTTTAGCAGGGGTACTACACTGGATGACATTTTGCAGGAAGAAGCAACAATGGATGACTACACACGAAGGATACTGCATCATTACATGAATAAATATGATCACAATGTATTACTTGTTGCCGAGAAACTACAAATAGGTAAATCAACTATTTATCGAATGTTAAAAGACGGAAGAATATAAAATAAATGGTACAAACAAAATCGGAAAATTTTTACAAAGCATTACTTGATAAAATTAATGCTGATGTTGTAATACTTGATTTGGAAGGCAGATATCTTTATGTTAACCGTTTTGCAGTTAGTAATGATGAAACAAGGGAATGGTTAATCGGGAAAACCGATTTGGATTACTGTATCTATAAAGGCAGAAACCCTTTGATTGCAGCAGAGCGCCGAAAAAAATTTGACGAGATTCTGAAAAATAAAAAAGAGATTGAATGGGAAGAAGAGTATGAAAATGAATCAGGAAAAAGCTTTCATCTGCGTCGATTATCACCATTATTTGATGATAAGGGAGAGTTAATACAAATAATAGGGTACGGCATAAACATTACTGAACGAAAAAAGATTCAGGAGGAGCTTCGTGAAAGCAAGGAGCTTAATACACAAATTATTGAGAATACTCCCCATCTTATATATGTTAAAAATCCCGATGGTCGTTTTCTATTAGTTAATAAGGCTCTGTCAGTTTTCTTTAATCAAAGTACCAGAGAAATTCTGACTAAAGAAAATAACCAAATAGAAAATAAGAATACTGATTTAAATTTATTTACTAAAAATGATCAGGAAGTTTTTGAAAAAAATAAAGAAATTCACCTTGAAGAATCCTTTATAACAAAGTCAGGGGAACAGGTTTGGTTTGACACAATTAAAGTTCCCTTACAACAGCCTGATGGCAGCATTAATGTGCTTGGCATTTTAACAGATATCACTTTACGTAAAAGGGTAGAAGCTGATCTTAAACAAAGTGGTTTAAGACTAAATGAAGCACAACAAATGGCCCATTTTGGCAATTGGGAGTTTAATATTTTAACTCAGGAAATTACATGGTCTGATGAGTTATGCAGAATATATGGGTTGGCCCCGGGTAATCCGCCAACTTATCCTGAATACCTTGCAGCCATTCATCCGGACGATATTGCTAATCTGTTAAAGTGCATTGAAAATGCTTTGAATAATGCTGTTGCATACGAAATTGACCATAGAATAATCCTTCCTGATAATACTATTAAATCGTTGCATGCAATTGGCAAACCATACACCAATGATTCAGGAAGAGTTGTTAAGCTGGTTGGAACAGCTCTGGAAGTTACTGACCGCAAAAAAATTGAGGAGGCTCTCGTATTAGCTAAGCAGCAGGCAGAAGAAACGGCAAGGATTAAAGAAAATTTTCTGGCAAACGTCAGCCATGAATTACGAACACCCATTAACGGGATATTGGGCATGGCCGGACTTTTATATAAAACCAAAATTGACAGCACACAAAGAAACTATCTTGAAATCTTAAGAACAACAGCAGAAAATCTATTAATTATTGTAAATGATATTCTTGATTACTCAAAAATTGAATCAGGAAAACTTACTATTGAGAAGATTCCTTTTAATCTTAACGATGTTGTAAATACTGCAATTCAAACACAACTTTATAAAGCTGAAGAGAAAGATCTTGCGTTGAATATATATATGCCTTCCTTGCCCATTCCATTGCTTAATGGTGATCCATACCGGCTTAACCAGATCTTGTTAAACCTCCTTAGCAATGCCATTAAATTTACAGAGAAAGGGAGTGTAGATCTTACTTGTTCTGTTGTAAGTGAAAATGATGAAGAAATGGAAATAGAATTTTCAGTACGAGATACCGGAATAGGAATCGAACCTGAAAAACGCGAAGCTATTTTTGAAAGTTTTACACAGGGGTCGTCCAGTACGTCGAGACAGTATGGGGGAAGCGGACTTGGACTAACTATTTGTCGTCAATTGATAGAGATGCAAGGTGGCAGAATCTGGCTGCATTCTGAACCCGGTGTTGGATCTGATTTTCGTTTTGTAATACGTTATCCTAAATCTGATCAACAGTCGCTTACAAAATCAAATTTGTCTTATGTGGAATTTACCAGCCTTGGTAAGCTAAGAGTATTACTTGCAGAAGATAACAGAGTAAACCAGTTTATTACTGAGGCAATGTTACAGGACTGGGGTTTTGTTGTAGATACGGCATTAAACGGGAAAGAAGCTATTTCGCTAATATCCCGTTTTAATTACGACATCATTCTTATGGATATACAGATGCCCGATTTAAATGGTATTGAAGCAACGCAAATTATAAGAAAACTGAGTGAACCTAAAAAAGCTAAAGTGCCTATCATTGCCCTTACTGCAAATACCAGCAGGGCAATGCATAAGCAATATTTATCAGCAGGGATGACTGATTTACTTATTAAGCCTTATAAAGAAGCAACGCTTTTCAGTAAAATCGCCAGTCATATTACTAACAGTGATCCGGCACTGATGAATGCTTTAAACCGTCCTCGTTTCCCTGCGCGAAAGAAACCGACTACTCCACAAATAAATTTATATGATTTATCCTTTTTAGAAAACGATTCAAGGAACAATCCGGCTTTTATGCAGAGAATGTTAACCATCTTCATTGAAACCATCCCTCCTATTATTGCTCAAATGAAAAATCATTTCGAAAAAAATGAGATTGATTCTATTTGTACACTTGCACATAAAATAAAACCTACGCTTGACGGTGCAGGAATAATAAGCCTCCGCGAAACTATAAGGAATATCGAGGGATATCGTGACAAAAAACGGACAAGAGATCAGTTAACGAATGACATACAACGACTGGAAGAAGTACTGGAAAAAGTAGTGATATCTTTCAGAGAAGAAATATCTAACCAAGCTTAAATAGGTTTCTGATAAACTTTGTTATTGCTGAATTAAATTTCCCTCATTTGAAATCAGAAATTTCTTTAATTCTTTTTTAACCTCTAAACATGATTTTATTGCATCACTATTATTATCCAATACACAAACTTTTTCACCTAGTCTTGCATGCTCTTCCAATACACTCCCTGCATTAATTAATTGGGTGCGGCTTGTTGAAGCACTTCCAATACTAACTTTATACTGATTTTTTGAGTTATTTTCAATAGTAAATTTAATCTGCGCGGCCATATCTTCCCGGGCTTTTTGCGCCATAATACTATCATTATAAACCGGACGATTCATTTTATGACCACTAATAACAGTTAGCTTAATATCCCGCTCTTTACAATAAGCTACGATACCAAGAGAATCCGCCTTCCCGCCAACCATGACCTTATTTTTGATATATGATTCCAATAAAATGCTAATGTCAATTTTCGGATAAAGCACATCATATCTTAGTAAAAACTGTGAGAACCTTGCTGTGCAATGGATTTGTGAATCTAAATCAGAAAAAACAATAGCTGCCTGAGGTTTTTTATCCAATGAGGTAAGGAAATAAATCGACTGCCCGGCTTTAGTTTGTCCCTGACATAGGAATGCCGGAAGATTTCTGTGAAACACCGTATCGTTTTTAAGTTTTACCTCACCTCTTACTTGCCCATTAACTTTTAAAGTTGACGATATTAAAGCTAATAAAATCCAGATTGTATTCTTCATATATATTTATGTTATTCTGCTTTTTTAATACTTCCACTTCCAATTATTTCTGAAACAATATGTGGTTGGCCTTTATATAAGATATTACCGCTTCCTCTTACATCTG
>JANOBN010000554.1:0-2211 GCA_031411675.1 Bacteroidota bacterium
TAAATAATCGGGCTTTTAACATCTACTTTTCCTTCTACTACCTTACGGTATGGGGTAGAAATAAATCCAAGCTGATTAATTTTAGCATATACACAAAGAGAAGAAATCAAACCAATGTTTGGTCCCTCCGGAGTTTCGATAGTACAAAGACGACCGTAATGTGTATAATGAACATCCCTTACCTCAAATCCTGCACGCTCTCTGGATAAACCTCCGGGTCCTAACGCCGACAAGCGGCGCTTATGGGTTATTTCAGCAAGTGGGTTAGTCTGATCCATAAACTGACTCAACTGGTTAGTACCAAAGAAGGAGTTAATTACGGATGAAAGTGTTTTTGCATTAATAAGATCAGCAGGAGTAAAAACCTCGTTATCACGAACGTTCATTCTCTCACGAATAGTACGTGCCATTCTGGCAAGTCCTACACCAAACTGTGAGTACAATTGCTCTCCAACAGTACGAACCCTTCTGTTTGATAAATGATCAATATCATCAACTATCGTCTTGCTGTTAATAAGCATGATCAGGTACTTAATGATTTCTATAATATCTTCTTTTGTTAAAACCTTAACATTAGAAGGAGTGTTCAGATTCAACTTACGGTTAATTCTATAACGACCTACTTCACCAAGATCATAACGTTTATCAGAGAAGAATAATTTTTCAATAATTCCTCTTGCAGTTTCTTCATCCGGTGGCTCGGCATTACGTAACTGACGATATATATGCTCAACCGCTTCTTTTTCAGAGTTGGAAGTATCTTTCTGAAGTGTGTTATAAATGATTGCATAATCATTGGTATTTGCATCTTCCTTATGAAGGATGATACTTTTAACACCAGCATCCACAATTGTATCAATATGATCATCGGAAAGAATTGTTTCTCTTTCCATGATTACTTCATTACGCTCAATAGAAACTACTTCTCCGGTATCCTCATCCACAAAGTCCTCCACCCAGCTCTTCAATACCCTTGCAGCAAGTTTACGTCCTACTACTTTCTTCAAGCCTGCTTTGCTTACTTTAATTTCGTCAGCAAGACCGAAAATCTCAAGTATCTCTTTATCCGTCTGGAATCCGATTGCACGCAATAAAGTTGTAACCGGGAATTTCTTTTTACGATCGATGTAAGCATACATGACATTGTTGATATCAGTTGCAAATTCAATCCATGATCCTTTAAACGGAATTACCCTTGCTGAATAAAGTTTTGTTCCGTTAGCATGACGGCTGCTTCCAAAGAATACACCCGGTGAACGATGAAGCTGGGAAACGATAACCCGCTCCGCTCCGTTTATCACAAATGTGCCTTTTGGAGTCATATAGGGAATAGTACCCAAATACACATCCTGAACAATTGTTTCAAAATCCTCATGTTCCGGGTCTGTACAATATAGCTTCAATTTAGCTTTCAGGGGAACACTGTGCGTTAATCCACGCTCAATACACTCTTCGATGCTGTAACGGGGAGGATCAACGAAATAATCCAGAAACTCTAATACGAAGTTGTTTCGGGAGTCGGTAATCGGGAAATTCTCGCTGAATACCTTGAACAACCCTTCCTGTGAACGATTCTCACTGGTAGTTTCTAATTGAAAGAAATCTTTAAACGATTTTAACTGAATCTCCAGAAAATCCGGGTACTCAACCGGGTTCTTCTGTGAGGCAAAGTTAATCCGGTTACCAATGGTCTTTTCGTGGATTCCGTGAATACTTACTGCTTTTGTGCTCATTCTGCTATTTTAGTTCGGATGTTTAACTGTAATTGACAATGGGAATTAAAAGTTTGAAAGACAGATTATTTGTTTTTGTTTTCGCATAGGTACACTACCCCCATTAAAAAGGAGGGCAAAAATAGACGGTTTTAGCCAATTATAAAAGGAAAACAGGTCCCGATAGCCACCTTCGGTAAAAAATAAATATGCTGTTATTCAGTTAGATATAAAAAATGTTAGCATTCTCTCTTTTAAATAAGAAGAAATGAACAGAAAATGGCACACCTACCCTTCAACTATTCAGGATAAAACCGGCAGCCTTTAAATCCGTCCAAAATCCCGGGTAGGATTTTTTAACTACTTCAGGGTTGCTGATTACGATTTCTTTAGACAAAAGTGCCAAAGGAGCAACACACATCGCCATACGGTGATCATTATATACGGGAAAGGGTTCCGCGCACGGTTTAAGCGGAATTGGTGCTATTTTAATCATCCC
>JANOBN010000555.1:0-7835 GCA_031411675.1 Bacteroidota bacterium
CAGGATATAGTTTTCAAACAACTACCACACCGCAAATTGAAATTGAATGGAAGCGAAGCGGATATGTTCATTCATTAGAAAATGAAATCACAGAGGATGAGTTTAATCGTGAATGGGACAAAATGATTTTACAAATCAACAAAATCAAAAAATGAGCGTTGGCAAAAAACTTTTATTTGATTTTACCTCCAGTGAACTTCAATCGGAGGCAGAATGTAGCATTGGTTATAACGAAGAAGGGATTAAAGAAGTTTTAAAAAGAAGGGATTAGATGCACTACTGTTCGTATTACCACAACTGTTTGTTAGAAGCACCACTGTTTGATTACCGAACAAAGCCCTTCTTTTTAAAATTTCTTTTAATCTTATGTTACCTGCTGCCCTGCTGTTCATACGAAGCACAACTGTTTGATGTCCGCACGAAGGTAATTAAAAGCGATTTACATTAGATGCACAAATGTTCGGTTACGCACTAAGCCCGTGCGGTGGGAAAAATAAATTTCTTTTTTTAAAGAGGGGTGGCTTTTTCTTTTTGGGTGGCAGAAAAAAATACTCTCTTAAAAAAATTGCCTCGTGGGTGGCTTGTAGCGTTTTTTAAGAGTGTATTTTTTTTGTGCGGTGGCTGTCTTTCGTTTTGGTTTTCGGTTGTTTCCTTTTTACGGGTGCTTGTTTCCACTTTGCGGTTGAGTTTCGCCAAAGTCAACCTGCATTTCTCCACTTTACATACGCATTTCTCCAAAGTCAACACGCCTGTTTCCTAAATGCAGGTGCAAGAAAGCCTTTTGCAGGTAGGAGTTTCCTTTTTGCGGATGCTTACTTTCTAAATGCGGTAGCAAGAAATACAAATGCGATTGCAAGAATTATAAAACATATCGGAAACTTTGTCAATGGTGGAGCAAGAACTACAAATGAGGTCGGTAACTTTGTCAATGAAGTAGCAAGAAATACAAATGCGGATGCAAGAAATACAAAACCGATTACGAAAAGTATAAATGCGGATGCCTAATTTACAAATGGTGGAGCAAGAATGTAAAATGCGGTTGCTTACTTTATAAATCATGTAGCAAGAAATACAAATGTGGTTGCCTGTTTTTTGCATCAGGGATTGAAATGAAAATCCTTTTTTGCTTTTCGCAAAAAAGATTGTAGTGTAAAGCCCTTCCCGATAGGGGATGCCCAAATTATTTTTACTCAATTAGGGATTGAATCTATATGAGTTATCAAGTCAGCTTTGTTTTTTATGCTTGCGTTTAATTGAATCAACTTTCTTATGAGTTCAACAAGTTTGGTTTGAAAGATTGTGAGTTTCATTGTGTCAATTATTTTACGGTTGCCCTTGTGAGTAATTGCATGTCTTACACTATACACGGAAGTCAATACTTCATTGAACATTTGAAACTGCTTTGAGGTTGATTGAAAAAAGAGTTTTGAAAATCTTTTTTTTGTTACCTCTTGCATTCCTTTTACAAAACCTTCATCAAGCAGCAAACCTTCCGCAATCATAATCAAATGAGAAATCCGTAAATGCAAATCAGGATTTGAAAGTGCAAATGAGTAGAACGAAATTGAATGTTGAATAAGTTTGTAAAGGTCATCAGTTCTTTTGTTCTTAATAAAATCGGAAAACTCTGCCAAACCATTTTGCATTGAGAGGTTGTGCATTTCTTGAACATAGTGAAACGGTTGGTTGTTCGCTTGCATACTCAAATAAATATGCTTTTCTCCATTGTAAGTTTCTGAAAGATGGTCGCTACTATAATTGATATTTATTCTTCTATCCAAATCAACTTTGAAAATTTTTGTTGGAAAAATAACAGCAGGGGAATACAATCTCAACACATCCATTGTCAAACTTGCTTCTTCAAAAGCTAAATCTTCTGCTTTGTCGGGTTCGGCTTTAGCAACACAAGTGATAAAAACTTTGCCGCAATACTTGCTGAATAATTCGTCATGGTCTTTCTTACTATTTCCTTCTTCTTCTCTTTCTCTATAAAACTGTTCAAAATATTCTTTCGTGAAAAATTGAAATGTGCAATTGCCAATTGCAAAAGGTTTTTCAATAATGAGATTGAGAACTGGAAAATGAAATGTTCGGGTTTCAGTTTTTTCGTCAATGAGATTTTGAAGAAAGGGTAAGAGTTCAAGATTTATTCTGCTTGCTTGATAAGATTCAATAAGCCAATTAAAAGTTTCATCTAAAATAAATTTCTGTGATGCTGCACTTGAAAACAATGGTTGTGAAGAAAGGTATGTCGTGAACTTTATAAAGTGAGGATAAATATTGTCAGGAAAACCTAAGCGTTTACCTTTTATTATTTTGTAAATCTTTGCAACCGAACCATCATGATTTTCTTCGTATGCGGTTGTCGGTGTATCAATAACTTTAGCAGTCCAATCTTGTGAAGGAATATGTGTAGCAGAATTTTCTCGTCTTGCCTTCTCTTGCTTTTCGGGAATCTCTTTTACATGAAATAAAAAACTGGCTGCATATTGATTAAGGCGTTCCATTGAATTTAATTATTCAAATAATAAAGCAAGGTTTCTTTTGCATCTGTTGTTTCAAACGAAAGTGAATTGAAAATATAAGATGCTATTTGCATACCTGTCCAACAAATAATTCCGAATGAATTAGCTAACTGTAATGCTTCTGTTGAAAAATCAGAAGTAGTTGCAAAAATGTAAATGGTCGGTTTGTGTTTTCTCTCTACCGTAATTTTCTGAATGAAACCCATAAATTTTTCAATCTCTGGTCTTGAAATATTTCCTCCATACTTTTTTGATTGTCCGAAAATTTCAATTTCAGAATGTGAGTAATTATCTTTTCCTCCTTTCAATAGATAACTGCCGTAAAAATCATAACCTCCATCACTCTTTGCTTTTGTAACATTTGCGTTTTCAATTCCCCAATTGTTTTTTAAAACCTTAGAACAAACGATTTCAAATTCTGTATCGGTAATTCCATTGTAAAGTTCGTGAAGCAATTGCTGAACGAAAAAGAATTTGAGATTTAAGAGAGTTACATTTCGGTTTGATGATGATTCAAACAAACATACTTCGCCTGATTGAGAACATCGTGTTACTTCGTTATTTAAGAAATCAATAAATGAGTTAATCCTTTTCTCTGCTTCTTCTGCTGCCTTATGTGGATGTAACCCTGACTTTCTAAAATAATCAATAAGCAATGCAGTTGTTTCAACTTTCTCTTGGTTAAGAGTTTTGACTGCTTGAAAAAGTATTTCCTTATTCACTTACTTTCAACTTCTTGATTTTGGCAAGTTTGCCGTTCATTTCTGTTACTGATTTTTCAAGGAAGGTTACATCATCATCGGTTAAAAGGTTTTCATATCCTTCACCTAAAATGTTTTTGAATGCTTCAATAGCTAAATTTATTTTAGACATACATTCATCAAAAGAAACAACCTTGTTGAAGTTTTTACTCTCAATATAGTTTACTGCCTTTTGCAAATTCTTGTCATCTAAATAATTTAATGCTGTGTTTTCAGAAGTGAAATCAGAAAGCAATCTTACATCTCTCGCATCAGAGAAAGTTACATTTCCTTCTTCATCAGGTAGCATCCAATCATAGAACCTGCGAATGTTTGTGAGGTTTTCAAATTTGTAGCTGTCGTCATTCCAACCGAAAAATGTTCTTAACACTGGCTTCTTTAAGATTTCATCAAAGTGACTGAAGAAAGAATTTTTGAAGTAAGAGCCGTATTCTTCATCCTGTTTAAATTGGTTCATTACACAGTAGGTTTTGTAATATCTGTTTACCTCCTTTACCTGCATTCCCAACATTTTTGAAATAGTATGTGGGTCTTTGCCTTTCTCAATCATGTTGTTTATGAATTGTGCTTTTTGAAAAGCATCCCATTCTTTTATTCCTGACACATTTCTAATTCCCTGGATAACCATTCCAAAATATTCAGAGTTTGCAAGAGTGTCTTTCACAACCAACAAATCTATTTCTGCAATAGCATCTACTGCTTCTTTTGTCAAAATAGATTGTCCTCTTTTATATTCCCTAATCAAATATTGCAAAGCAGTTACTCTTCGGTTTCCTTCTACAACAACATAAGTTCCTGTCTGCTCAATTTGCTTTACCACGATATTATCTACTGGAATAAAGCCAACAGTTTCAATTGATTTTGCAAGTGTGATTACATCAAATTTAGGATGCATCATTTTTTTGAATGCTTCTTCCTGAACGACACTATCGGCAAAACGACTTTCGGGAACATTCAAACTGTCGTCTGAAACATCTGCAAATCTTGGGTTGTTCGGGTCAAGAAGGATTTCTACTACTTTAAGGTGGACTTTTTCTAATGACATAATATTTAAGATTTAATTAGTTACTGATTTTTGTTTTCTACATTTTTTATTTCGTCTGGTGTCAACTCGTAGAGTTGATAAATGATTTCTTCTATTCTGTTTTCGTAATGCTCAATCTTTCCTTTTAGTTGATTGGTTTTTGTTTCAAGATTTGAGTTCCTTATTTCTTCGTTAAGAGAAAAGAGTAAATCAACATTCTTTTCTACTTCATCATGCAATGATTTTTCAGTTTTATTTTTGAAATCAATTTTCTTGATAGGAATGTTTTCTACATACTGTCTTTTCCATCTGAAATAACCGCCACGAATTTCAGAACTTGTTTTAGAAAAAAAGAAGGTGCAAAGTTTGGAATTTAAAACGGCAAGCAAAAATTTATCATCAGCAGAAATTGAAAATGCTGTCATGTCAATGAAAGCATTGTTGTAGTCAAGAGTGAAATTTCCTCTTGTGGAAATTTCAGCGTAAACTATTTTGGGCTTTTCAAATTCTTTGAAGTAGTCAACTGCATCTTGTATTTCATACCATTTGTAAGTTCCGCCTTTTCTTCCTTTCCAATTTTCTCCTATAAACTCTTTTGGTTTTGGTGTTAGTCCTTCTTTGTTCTGCAACAAATAATTCTTTATCGCTTTGTAGTTGTCAATGTCAACACCTCTCTTGGTGAAGATTAAATATTTGTCAATCGTCAAACTTCCAAATCGTTTTATTGCTCTGCCAACTACATAAGGTTTTATTAGTTCTGCACTCTTTGCATCTTCTTTAATCAATCTCTTTCTTGTTGCAGCATCAATTATAAACGCTTCATTAAAACCTGTTTTCACACCAATGAAAATTTTTCCGTTTACATATTCATTGAGAGAAATTCCTGTCTTGCTAATCTTCTTCAAAACTTTTTGTTCTGTGTCGGATGCTAAATGCCAACCTTCATCACTCAAAGATTTTTGTTCTAACGCAATCTTGTTTTCAGAAACATATTTTTTCAAACTCTCAAACTGCAATGTCTTTACATTAACTGCTGTGATTTGCTTTTCTACTTTTCCATTTCCACAAATAAAAATGCAAGGGTAAGTTGACACACCTTGAAAAACTGGCAAATCCCCAAAGTCAATAATCTGCTTTATGTCTTGGTTCTTAATCCACTTGCGTAAAGGTTCACCGTAATTTGCTCTCATCCATTTGTTGGCTACGATAATTCCAAACAAACCTTTCTCATTCAGCAATTCAATTCCTCTTTCAAAAAAGTAGCTGTATAAATCTGCAACACCGTGATACACTTTATATTTTTTGAGGAAATAATTTTTCTGTGTGCCTAACAATTCTTGTCTTACATAAGGTGGGTTTCCAATCACCACATCAAAACCTCCTTGCTTAAACACTTCGGCAAAATTGTTTTTCCAACTGAACGGCTTTACTTTTTTCTCCTCTCCAAAATCAAGTTCTCCTCCGTAAAAATCTGTATCAACTAAACTGTTTCCGTCTTTGATATTGTTGTCAAGTGTCGGCAAAACTCTTTCGTTGAACAAACGAAGTTGTGAAGCAATGCTTGCTTGTGTTTCACCTTCCATACATTTCAAAAGCAAACTCAACTTGGTTACTTCAACTGCGTTCACATCTATATCAACTCCAAAAATGTTGTTGAGCAAAATTCTTTTCTTCTCCGATGTTGTAAGGTTGCCTTCGGGTGTGAGTGGATTGCCTTTATTTCCTTTTGAAATTTTTCCGTTGTCGGTGTAATAGTTTTTATGCCAATCCAACAAATACTGATAAGCACCGATAAGAAAGCTGCCACTGCCGCAGGCAGGGTCTGCTATTTTTATTTTGCTTATTTCTTTTGGTGTTTTGTTTTCAATCAGTTTGCCGACTGTGTTTTCTACAATGTATTCAACTATGTATTGCGGTGTGTAGTAAACTCCTCCTGCATGTCTTACTTCTGGTTTCTCCTCTATGTGGGCACGATGTGCTTTGTCAACACGAATTACTTTTCCTAAAAATTGTTCGTATGCACTTCCTAAAATCTCTACTGACAAAACCGAAAACTCATAAGGGCTTTCGGGATAATACAATTCATTGATGATGGTTTTTAAAACCTTGTTGTCAATGGAAAGTGATTTGCTGATTTTATCCTTCTTGAAATCAAATAAACCCGAATTGTATTTGTCATCGGCTTGCTGAAACTGATGGAAAAGATTTTGATAAAAGTTTCCTTGCTTAATTGCTTGCTGCAAATTTCCGTATTGCTCAACGCTTCTGTCCTCTGCAATTCTTAGAAAAATAATTCTGTCAATGGTTTGTTGAACAACAAAATTTATTTCGTCTTCGTCAAGTTCTTTGTTGTTCCAACTGATTGAAGTTGCAAGGTATGTTCTCCAACTGTCAAGCGATTGCAAAAATTCTTTGTCAACTGTTGCCGTTCCTTTCTTGTTTAAGTTGCCTTGAACAAATTTGTCAAAGCTGCCTTTGAGAACTCTCTCTTTGCTGAAAGTGTCCCACAAAAATTCAAACTCGTTTAAGTATTCTTTGAAAGTTAGATACTTGATTCTTGCAACCGATGCCTTGTCTGTTGGTAGCGGTTTCTTGGTGCAATCATAAATTGCAAATTCTTCAAAGTCGGTAATGATGCTTACAGGAAGTTTAGCACTCCAACCGTAACGCCTCACTTGATACGCTGGCTGTATGTCGTCTTTAACTACTACACTTGGCTTCTTTGCTTCAACAAAGAATAGTCGTTTGCCGCCAACTAACCGAAAAGAATAGTCGGGTGCTTTGGTTGCTTTTCCAACTTTTACTTTGTCCTCATGGATTACTTCACGGTATGCTTCGGCATATCCGTTTTGGTTGTCAATGTCCCAACCTAATGCTTTGAAGAAAGGGTCAATGAAGTCACGCCTTGTAAGCGTTTCGTTGTAGTCGGCTTTTTTGTAAGAGTCGTATTGCTCTCCAAACCGTTCTACAAGTTTTGCGATTTCATTGTATGCTTCTTCTTTTTGTGTCATAAATATTTACTGTCCTGCTCTTAATTTTTACTTTGAACAAAGGTAGATTTTTAAGCAGATAATTTCCCACGAAGAACGGTCTTTTGTGCGGTGGCGAAAACACTCTTTCATTTTTTTTTCGGGTTGGCTTGTGTGTCGGCAAAAAAAATGAAAGTGTGTTTTGTGGGTCGGCATTTTTTTGTGGGAGGGCTTTAAAAAAAGAAATTTATTTTTTGCGTAGGCATTAGAAGCTGTGTCGGTTCGGTTTGCAAGTGATTCCAAAAATGTTCGTTCAAAGCACTACAGTTTCAAGTTAGCAGGGTGCAAATAGGGTTGCAGGTAACTAGTTTATTGGGGCAGGTCAAATGTCCTCAATATTCTCCAAACCGGCAAGGGGTGGTGGGGTTTGGGAAGGTTTGGTGGAGAGGGGGATTGCGTGTTATTTTATAGTTCAAGGTCATCAAATGGGCTTTTTATTTCACTTAAAGCTTTTTTGCTAACATGGGTGTAAATCTCTGTTGTCTTGCTGCTGTTA